>JBCCFC010001068.1:0-4820 GCA_039029935.1 Chloroflexota bacterium | reverse complement strand
TCAACTTTTTATACTTTTCTTATCATACCATCCTTTGCTATACTTTTATATCTTCTCTCTATTACCCCCCCCTTTTTCTGGATACGCCCCAATCATGTTGATGCTGGACTCGGCGGTCTTGGTTCGATTGGTGATACGGTTTGGAGTGACACGGATGGCGATGGCATTCAGGATGCTGGTGAACCGGGCATTGATGATGTGACGGTGAAGCTCTTGGATGGCGATGGCAACGAGCTTGAGACGACCATGACCGACAACGGTGGTCAATATCTCTTTGAGAACTTGCCAGAGGGTGACTACCAAGTCATTGTCGAAGTGCCAGCAGACTTCATCGTCAGCCCAAAGGATGAGGGTGGCCCAGGGGGCTCCCCTGACACGGTTGACAGCGACATCAACCCATCCGGCGCAACCGATATCTTCCCATTGGCAACAGGTGAAGACAAGGATGATGTCGATGCAGGTTTGACACCAGAATCACGTGGCATCCGCGTCGAAAAATCGACCAACGGCGAGGATGCGGACTCAGCACCAGGGCCAGCCATCGGTGTGGGTGAGACAGTCACGTGGGAATACGTTGTCACCAATGTCGGCAATGTCAACCTCGAAGACATCACCGTCAATGATGACCAAGAGGGTGACATCACAGGTTTCTGTCCAGCCGACAAAGTGGCGTTCTTGGCCGTCGGTGACTCGTTCACCTGTACGGTCACAGACATCGCCGTTGCTGGGCAATATCGCAATGAAGTTACCGTCGAAGGCTTTGTCGAGAATCTCTCTGGTGAAAATGTCAGCGACACCGATGTCAGTCACTACACAGGCGTCGGTGCAGATTTGAGCATCACCAAAGTGGATAACGTTGACCCAGCCGATGCGGGCGACTCACTCTTCTACACCATCGTCTACAGCAACGCTGGACCATCCACCGCTGAAAACGTGGTCATCGAAGAGACATTGCCACTCGGCATTTTGCTCAACGAACTCATCAGCCAAGACCCAGACATCGGTCTGCCAACACCAGTCTGGTCGGCGGGTCAACCACTGGTGCTGCGCTGGGTGATTCCATCACTGGCAGCAGGTGCGTCGGGTGAAATCGTGTTACACGTGGACACCGACCCTAGCTTGGAAGGCGCAACCATCGAGAATGTCGTCACCATCAACAGTGACACACCTGACACCAACCCAGAAAACAACGAGGACCTTGAGCCAACCGACTTCCGTATTGGCGGCGTCGGTAGCCCAACGGCCATCGAGTTGTTGAGCTTCACCACCAATGAACTGCCCAACGGCGGTGTTCTGGTGCGCTGGGTAACGGGTGCAGAGGTCAACACACAAGGTTTCGATCTCTACCGCATGACGGGTGAAGCGGCCAGCTTTGATGCTGGGTCGGCGGCCCATGTCACAGAGGGTGTTGAGATTGTGGGTGAAAGCGTTTTTGGTGGCGAATATACGTTCATCGACAACAGTGCCGTGCCTGGTGTGACCTACACCTATTGGTTGGTCGAAACTGAGATTAATGGGAGCGTCAACACCTATGGACCTGCGGGTGGTTCGACTGAGATTAGCAGCGCGCCGAGTCAGTCAGATGGCTTCTCGCTCTTCTTGCCGATTGTGCAGCGATAAGGCCAATAGGTTGCACGGTTGAATCAATTTCTTCCTTCAACCTGGTCCTCCACGAATCACTAACATCACAGGCAAAGAACAAAAAAGCTGAGTTCTTCCGTATCCGCGTTTTTTATTTAACGCGGATACGGAAGAACTCAGCTTTTTTCATTGACTTTCTCAGGTAGGCTTGATCTTCAATTGGCAATTCGGTACAATATCCTCATGATGACAAACAGAATCTATCAACACAACACCATTCACAATCGGTACAAACTTCATGAGAAACTCGGTCAGGGCGGGATGGGTGAAGTGTACCGCGCTACCGACCGCTTGACTGGCGATATAGTGGCACTAAAACGTGTCCTCAATCTGCCAGCACATAAGACAAGGGACATATCCCCAAAGTCAATGGATGACCTGCGCTTGGCGTTGGCACATGAATTTCAAACGTTGGCAGGGCTACGTCATCCACACATCATCAGTGTCCTTGACTATGGATTCGACCAAGAACGTCAGCCTTTCTTCACGATGACCTATTTGCCACAGGCACAGACCTTTCTGCAAGCTGGTAGCAATCAACCCTTTAAACGTCAAGTGGCCTTAATCCAGCAGTTACTCCAAGCGTTGGCCTATCTCCATCGGCGCGGTGTGTTGCATCGTGACCTCAAACCCGCCAATGTGCTTGTGCAGGATGGCACTGTGCGCGTCCTTGATTTTGGGCTGGCCGTGACAGTGGACCAATCGTCCGGTAGTACCAGTGGAACACCACTCTATATGGCCCCTGAATTATTTGCGGGAGCAGATTACAGCATACAAGCGGACCTGTATGCCGTCGGTGTGTTGATCACAGAGATGATGACGGGCAAACACCCCTTTGGTCCGATAGATTATGCCTTTTTGGATCGAGTGGATGGAGGATCACCAAACTTAAGTGACATGGATGATGGGTTGCAGGCATTTGTCTGGCATTTGCTTGCCAAGGAGCCGAGACAACGTCTGCGTAGTGCGGAGCAAACCATTCACCTTTTGGATAAGGCTTTGGACCCGACATTGGGACCCGCTATCTATGTTGAGCCAGCCCCCATCCGAGAAAGCTATCTGCAAGCAGCGACCTTTGTGGGGCGTGACGAGGAACAAGCGCGTTTGCTTGCCGCCTTAACGCAAGCCCAATCGGGCGAAGGGTCCGCATGGTTGATTGGTGGGGAGAGTGGTGTGGGGAAAACGCGTTTAATCGATGAGCTACACACACAGGCGTTGGTCTCTGGTTTCTTTGTGCTGCGTGGTCAAGCCGTTGATGATAGCGCAATGCCCTATGGATTATGGCGTGACCCACTGCGACAATTGGTGATTGCGCTCAACGATATCGAGGACCTGACCGCCAGTGTCCTGCTCCCATTGGTTCCCGACATTGCCCAGTTAATCGGTCGTCCCGTTCATCCAGCCCCCGAGCTCAATCACAATGCCGACCAGATTCGCCTGTTCACCACCATCGCCCGACTCTTCCAGCAGCTAGACAGACCTGTGCTTTTGCTGCTCGAAGATGTACATTGGGCCGATATCAGTCTACAGCCATTACCCTCGTTGACGAGACAGATTGACACCAAGCCGTTGTTGATATTGGCGACCTATCGCAATGATGAACGACCCGATTTGCCTGAGTTGCTGCCAGAGATGACCTACTTTCCGCTGGAACGGTTATCCTCACAGGCGATGGCTGAATTGAGTGTGGCTATGCTGGGTGAGGCGGGGAAACGGGAAGATATCCAGACGCTCTTGCAGCGGGAAACCGAAGGGAATGCCTTTTTTGCCGTTGAAGTGGTTCGTAGCTTGGCCGATAGTGCAGGACATCTGGGCAACATCGCCGCGATGGTCTTGCCAAAGCAAATATTAACCAATGGGATTCGCGACATTGTGGAACAACGGCTCAATCGTTTGCCCACACAAGCAAGGCAATTGTTGACGAAAGTGGCTGTGGCGGGGCGTGAAGTAGATGTCTCGCTGATGTCTGTGCTGAATGCTAGGCTCAATGGTGGGCTAGACATTGAGAAGGAATGGTTGTCGCTCTGTGCCGATGCGGCTGTGCTTGAGTTCCGCAACCAGCACTGGCAATTTAACCACGATAAGATTCGCGAGGGGATACTCATGGCACTAGACCCGCATAAAAAACGTGACTTTCATGAGGAGGTTGCGACCGCCATTGAGCAGCTTTACCCAGCAGATGAATCTCAAGCTGGACGACTGGCCTTGCATTGGCAGGAGGCCGGAAACACCGCCAAAGAGTGTCACTATGCCGAAATCGCTGGCAAGCAGGCACAGCGCAACTATGCCCACAAAGATGCGATCCGCTATTATGGCCGCGTTCTCGAACTCATCCATCCTGATGATTGGGCGAAACGCTACGAGATCTATTTTGAGTGCGAGAAGACCCATATGAATAGGGGTGTTGTGGCCGACCAAGAGGATGCATTGACACAGATGACCATCTGTGCGGAACAATTAGATAGCGATGCCAAACGGCTTCAGACGTTGCTTGTCTATGCCAACTATCATCAACGGCATCAGCATGATGATTCCTTGCGGGAAACCATCGCAAAAGGTCTGGTGCTGGCAAAAAAGCTCAATGATCGTCAGCGTGAATTTTCTCTGTTAAACTATTGGACGTTGGATTTGGGGGAAAGCCGCCAGTTAGAAGAAGCCTTTCAAACATTGGCAAAATGCAGCGAAATTGCCCACCAATCAGATGACATCAACATCTATATGCAATTTTTGATGACCTCAGCAAACTTGCATTTTTACACCAATGATTTAAACGCTGCGGCCTCATTTGAAGAAGAATATCTCCGTTTGGCAGAAGAACATGACCTATTGTTTGAAACGTTTAGAGGGTCAGCCAATATTGCCCTCAGTTACCAAACAAAAGGGGAGTACGATTTGGCAGAACGCTATTATCTGCGTGCGCTGGAGATTGCCCATAAACGGGGAGATATTAATTCTGAAGTGTTTGTACAGTCGAATCTGAGTGGGTTCTATAACACCATTGGGCAGTTTGAGATTGCCATAGAGATAGGGAATGAAGTCCTCAACAGTAGTCAGCAAATCGGTCGGTCCAATCTTTATCGCGGTGCACTACTTGATTTGGGTATTGCTCACCACAATCTGGGTAAACTCGATAAAGCAGCGGCTCTTCTAGGCGATGCAATAGACCTGTGTCAGCAAAC
>JBCCFC010001067.1:0-4834 GCA_039029935.1 Chloroflexota bacterium | reverse complement strand
TTCAACCCTTCAACCTTTCACAAGGAGAAACCAATATGAGAATCGGATGTTGTGCATCCATTGACGATGCCGCTATTGTGCATGAGGCGGGCTATGACTATATTGAGTGTCGCTTAACATCGCTGTTGGGCGAAGAGGAGGATGAGGCTGTCTTTGCGCCTGTGTTGGAGCAATATCTGGCTTCACCTGTGCCAGCGTCAGCCTTTAATATTTTTATGCCGCGCGCCATCAAGGTGACAGGCACGGATGTCAATCGGGATAAAATTCAACGCTATGTGCAGACGGCTTTGCCACGTGCCAAGCAGGTTGGTGGCGAGATGCTGGTTTTTGGGAGCGGTGGGTCACGCAACTTGGTGGATGGCTTTCCGCGCGAGCAGGCGATGGTGCAGTTGACCACGTTCCTGCAAGATGTGGCTGATGTGGCCGAGGATGTGGGTATCACCATCGCCATTGAGCCGCTAAACCTCAAAGAATCGAACATTATCAATTCCGTCTCCGAAGGCGTTGAATTGGCCGAGCGTGTGGACCGTCCCAAAACCATTCGTGTTTTGGCTGATTTTTATCACATGGATGAAGATGGTGAGGGGTTGAGCAACATCAGTAAGCACAAGGACTGGCTGGCGCATATTCACGTCGCTGACACAGGGCGTGGTTCACCGGGGACAGGTTCCTATCCCTATGATGTGTTTAAGGCCGAGGTGGACAAGGCTGGGTATACGGGGATGATTTCGGTGGAGTGTCGCTGGCAGGATTTTGCAGCAGAGGCAGGACCATCGGCGCGATTCTTGCGATCTGTGTTTGGGTAGGGGATTTGAGATGAGAATCGAATAATTTATATAGTAAAACAGATTGATTATCTGTTGCTTTCCCGCAGATAATCAATCTGCGATACTGGTCTTTTGTTTTGTATAAACACAAAAAGGTCTCTGGATAATGTATCCAGAGACCTTTTTGTTGGGGGGTATTGTAGAGGAGTGGGTTTAATTTGGTTGTTCAGTCAGTCAGGCCAAGTATTGACTCTATTTGAGAACCACTGGCAGATAGACCATGCTTGCAGGTCCGGCTGTACCACCGTCACCAGGGTCATTGGCCTCTGGGCGCTCGGCTGGCGCATTTTGCACTGGCTCAGTTGTATCTAGGGGCGCTGGAATAGTCATGCCAGGAAGCGCACTGGCGTTGAATGGCCGCTTTGACTCAATTGGAGCGATGCCATCATCGTCTGTACTGGTATCATTACCTGTATCTTCACAGCCAGCGGCAAAGATTGTGTTGACAAATTCGTTGGCAATCGCCTCAACCTCGACCATCCACTCATCAGCACCTTCTCGGTCAATCAAGCTGGCGGCAACTGCACCATCGACCATCAGTCGTTCTGCCTCAACAATCGCATCGACCAGTGCCTGCGCTTCGACCCCATTCGCAGCGGCCAAGTCTGCAAGGCTCTGACATGCTTGCAATCCAGCCCAGACAGTATCCATATCAACACCAATGGTTTCGGCGGCGACACTTAGCCAGTACCGATCTGGGATAATATTGATATCAACAGTGCTATCAACAGTGCCATCGTCCGGTAGAGTCTCGTCAGGATAGCCACAAGGGTCAGAATCGCGTCCGCCCATATCATCAGTCGCAGTACCATCAATCGCAGTACCATCTTCAAACACAGGACACTCGATGTCGGTCCATGTATTGTTCACATAGTCGCTGACATATTGTGGCAGTTCTGCTTTCCATTCAGCAGCCTCTTCCTCGGTCACTTCACCGCTCTCTACCCATCCATCAATCAGGGCAGTTTCCGCAGCAACAATCGCATCAATTACAGCTTGTGGGTCAACGCCGTTTGCGGTGGCAACATCAGCAATCGACTGACCATTTGCCTGGGCTTCCCGCAAACTTTCAACGGTCACACCAATGGTGTCAGCCGCAACCTGATCCCAATCAACCCAATCTTGTGCGCCACCATCAAAGCAAGGCTCAGACTCACGGCCACCTGGCTCCATCATTTCAACAGTCGTGTTATCACCGTCATCAAACGTTGTACAGTCCGTGCCACCCCATGCGCTGTTTAGATAATCACCCACATACTCTGGCAGATTGGCTTTCCACTCAGTTGCCTCTTCCTCGCTGATTTTACCCTCAGCCACCAGTTTGTCGATGAGTTCGGTTTCAGCCGCGACAATGGCATCAATCACATTCTGGACATCAACACCATTCTCTGTGGCAACATCGGCAATCGACTGACCATTGCCCTGCGCATTCCACAGGCTTTCAACGGTCGTGCTGATGGTTTCGGCGGCAACCGCATCCCAATCTACATAGTCGTCTTCATCCCATGTACCACCACATGGTTCTGAGTAACGGGCAATGCGACTACTGGGGTCCATCTCGCCCTCACTAATTTCACTCTCACCCATCTCAATCTCAGCAGGCTCTGGACAGCCATTGGCATCCCATGTCATATTTACATAGTCGCTGACAACCTGTGGCAGTTCGGCTTTCCACTCTGATGCCTCTTCTTCGGTATAGTAACCTTCGGTAATCCACTTGTCGATGAGTGCACTCTCGGCTTCGACAATCGCATCCACAATGCTCTGTACGTCAACACCTTTCTCGGCAGCCAAGTCTGCGATGGACTGACCATTGCCCTGTGCTTCCCACATGCTCTCAACGGTCATGCTGATTGCATCTGCTGCCATCTGGTCCCAATTCACCCACTCTTCATCACCTGTGCTGCCACAAGGGTCAAAGCGCAGGCTACGCCCTTCCTCGGTTGTAGCAGGGTCATCAACCATCACCTCATCCATGACTGGACATATACCGACATCCCATGACATCGTAACGTAATCGCTGATAATCTGGGGCAATTCGGCTTTCCAAGAATCAGCTTCTTCTTGCTCAATCTCGCCACTCTCGACAAGGCCATCAATAAAGGTGGTTTCGGCAGCGAGGATGGCATCAATCACAGCCTGAGCCTCGACACCATTTGCAGTGGCCACATCGGCGATAGACTGACCACTACTCTGTGCTTCCCACAAACTTTCAACGGTGACACTGATCGTCTGCGCCGCAACTTCATCCCAACTGACCCAATCATCGCCTGGTCCGCTTGTCCATTCGTTGTTGACAAAATCGCTTACATAGGTCGGCACTTCGGCTTTCCACTCGGCAGCATCTTCTTCGCTAATCGAACCATTTGTCACCAAACCGTCGATGTAGGCAATCTCAGCCGTGACAATGGCACTGATAACAACACTAGCCTCAATGCCATTTTCGGCGGCAACATCGGCAATCGACTGGCCGTTTTCTTCGGCGTTCCAAATGTCTTCAACCGTGACACCAATGGTTTCGGCAGCAACTGCATACCAGTCTACATATTCCTCTTCAAAGAACCCACCACCTGTCCATGATTCGTTGACAAAGTTGGTGACATTTTCGGGCAGTGTGGCAATCCATTCGTCGGCCTCTTCCTGTGTCATAAATCCACTGGCAACCAGTTGGTTGGTGAATTCAGTATCGGCAGCAACAATGGCATCAATGATGGGTTGAAGTTCAACATTCTGTTGGGTTGCCAGTTCGGCAATGGTTGTGCCGCTGTAAATGGCTTCAAAGTAAACCTCAACATCCATGCCCAACTGCTCTGCTGCAATGCCGTCCCAATCTGGGAAAGGTGTATCAGGGAAAATAATATCGTCGCCCCAATCGCCCCAATCATCTACTGCCCAGCTACCGTTGGACTCTGATGGGTCTGGCAGTTCAGTCGCACCGCTGACATAGCCTGTGATCCACGATTCATATTGTGATACTTTGGCGTATACCCCGTAAAAATTGGGCAATGCACAGCCTTCACCCCAGCTTGTGATGCCAACCTGAAGCCAGCCACTCGCACCATCAGAGATGACTAGTGGGCCACCGCTATCGCCATAACAGGAATCCTTGCCACCCTCTTGGAAGCCAGCACAGATCATGCCATCGGTAATTTCGCCCCCATAGGCTTCATTGCAGGTTTCAGTTGAGACAATGGGCACATCCACTTTTTGCAAAATCTCAGGGATACCCTCATTAGCACTATCACCCATGACGCCCCAGCCCGAAGTCATGGCATCTGTGCCACCTGCAACCGCTGCTGTTGCCAGCGAGATGGTACTCACATTGGCATCCAGCGTCAGAGCCTCTTCCAACAGCAAGAGTGCCACATCGCCATCCATGCTGAAGCCGTAATCAGGATAGACAATAATTTGTTTGACCTTGGCTGCCTGCCCTGCTGATTCATCAATAGTGACATTGATCGAACCAGTCCAGACCGTTAGCGAGCCTGCATCTTCACCCAGCACACAATGCGCGGCAGTCAAGACCCAATTTTCAGCAATGACCGAACCGCCGCAGAAATGACCACTGCGATCCTGTAACGAAACTTGCCAAGGGATTTCACCTTGCGTAGCATCCTCTCCACCCACAATCTTGGGCAGCACTGAACGCGATAATGTGCGCATAGACTGATCCGTGATGCCCTGCGCATTTGCACTCATGGGTAGGGCGATCAGAAAAAACACCACACCCATCAATACGATTGATAATTTTCTTGTATGTTTCACATCCATCTCCTTAAAAATTTTATCGGATAGATTCGATTCGTAGCCGTGTTGTAAAAAAATGCGTTGTTCCTTGACGCAACAACGCTCCTCAATAAGATAGCCAAGCTCCACCCTCCAAAAATGGTCAAATTTGTTCGTTCGCTTGGCCTAATTTTTCGCATCCAACCCATAAGAGTATGCTCCGCCAACAGAAAATACATCAATTTGAAAATTTCTTGATAAAAAAGTGTCGGGGGGGGGGG
>JBCCFC010001066.1:0-4835 GCA_039029935.1 Chloroflexota bacterium | reverse complement strand
CATGAATCCGGGCAAAGTTGTCGATGCACCGCCGTTGACCCAAGACATGCGCTTTGGTCCGAGCTATCAGACCATTCCGCTGAACACGGTCTTTGACTGGCGCACCGATAACCCTGACTTCACGGGTTATGCGCCAGCCATTGAGATGTGCAACGGGGCAGGCGTTTGTCGCAAACTCAATTCGGGGACGATGTGTCCGAGCTATATGGCGACCCGTGATGAGCGCGATACCACACGTGGCCGCGCCAATGCCCTGCGCAATGCGATGGCCGGGCGCATTGACCACGATGAATTGTATTCCAAAGAAATGTATGGTGTCATGGACCTCTGTCTGGGCTGTAAGGCGTGTCAGAGCGAGTGTCCGTCGGCGGTGGATATGGCGAAGATCAAGGCCGAGTATCTGGTGCAGTACTATGAACACAATGGGCTGCCCATGTTTAACCGCATGATGGGCTGGCTTCCGTCGATCAACCGGATGCTCTATGCGTTGCCGTCGTTTATGCGCTCGCTGATGATTCCGTTGGTCAACAAGGTGATGGCCTCACAGCCCGTCAAGGAAGCGATGGAGCAGATTGGCATTCATCCAGAACGCTCGTTGCCTGCCTATGCGGACCAGACCTTTGAGGAGTGGTTCCGCAACAGAGCCAAGGTTTCTGTGGATGCCACGCCCAATGGTCCGGTTATCCTTTTCCATGACACATGGACCAACTATAACGAGACCCATATCGGTCAGGCAATGGTGACGGTACTGGAGGCGGCAGGCTATGAAGTGGTGTTGGCAACGGGGCGTAAATGTTGTGGCCGACCACTGATCACAGGCGGGCAGGCGCACAAAGCGCGACCCTGGATCGACCACAATGTGACCATGCTCGCACCGCACGCCAAACAGGGTACCCCCATCGTCGGGGCGGAGCCAAGCTGTATGTTGACGTTGCGTGATGAGTATCTCTCCTTGGCAAGCAGTCCACAACAGGCCAAGGTAGTAGCCGAGCAGGTCTTCACCTTTGAAGAGTTTGTGGTGCGTGAAGTTGAGGCGGGTCGGTTTAATCTGGAACTATCTAGCGGAACATCACTAAAAGCACTGCTACACGGTCACTGTCACCAAAAAGCCATTGTCGGCAATGAGGCCAGTGTTGCCGCTTTGAAGGCGGTCGGCTACGATGTCGAGGTGATTAACAGTGGCTGTTGTGGCATGGCGGGTGACTTTGGCTACACGACTGATCATTACGAGATCAGCCGCGCGATTGGCGAAGACCGGCTATTTCCCGCTGTGCGCAATGCCGATGATGAGACCGTGATTGTGGCGAGCGGGACCAGTTGTCGGCATCAGATTGGGGACTTTACCGAGCGCAAGCCTGTGCATTTGGCGGAGGCGTTGGCGATACGAGTGTAGCAGTGTATGGGTGTTGAGGTGTGATGATGTGATGATGTCTTGATGTTCGTTAATTCTACATACCATCACACCGTCACATCCCTCCACTGACGGCTGGAATAAAGTGAATTTCGCTTGGCTCTGGCAGTTTCTGACGCAGACCGCGATAGCTAACTTCGCTATCAACCGAGACAGCCATATGCGGGTTCAACTCACCATCATCACACAACCGCGCTTCCATGCCGGGGTAGAGTGTATCCAGTGCCTTAACCACTTCGCGCACGGTTGCCCCCGCTACTTCAATAATATCCTTGCCGCCAGTAAGGTCACGGTGGAGTGAGGGGATAAATACCATATGTGTAGGTGTCATGTTTTTGTCCCTTTATGTTTGGTAGGTCGGTATTCAGTAGGTCGGTGTGTCGGTATTCGGTTTCCGCCGTTACCGACTTACCGATTACTGACGCACCGATTACTGACGCACCGATTACTGACTTACGCCGCAACGCTCTCCATCTCCGGACTATCTGCCGCATCCAAAACCGCACGAATAATCTTGTCATATCCTGTGCAACGACAGAGATTGCCAGCCAGCCAGAAGCGGACCTCTTCCTCGGTTGGGTCTGGGTTGCGGTCTAACAGTGCCTTGGATGACACGATAAACCCAGGCGTACAGATGCCACATTGCAGTGCCGCGTGTTCCAAGAATTTTTGTTGCAATGGGTGCAGCCCCTCGGTACTAGCGATGCCTTCGATGGTGGTGACTTCTTTGCCTGATGCCTCAACACCCAGCACTAGGCATGAATTGACCAAGACGCCATCAATCATCACATTACACGCACCACAGTTGCCATTGTTACAGCCTTCCTTGCTGCCAATTAGTCCAACCACATCACGCAGCGATTCCAGCAGACTCTGACGCGGCTCACAAAGAAACTCGGTTGGCTCCCCATTAATATTGGTTTCGACAATTACTTTTTTTGACATGGATTTCCTCAGTCCTATGTTATGAAGTTGCAGGTTGCAGGTTGCAAGGTGCAGGTCGCAACAAACTGTCAACTATCCACTTTCAACTTTCAACTTTTAACTCTGCGCTCGTTCAACGGCCATCTCCAACGCACGGCGGGTGATAACACCGGAGAGGTGTTTGCGATATTCAGCGGGGCCACGCATGTCGCTGATGGGGCGGGCGGCGGCTTTGGCAAGATCGGCAGCCGCGGCGATGCTCTCGGCGTTGACTGGCTGACCTGCTAAGGCGTCGCCTGCTTCTTTGACAAAGAGGGGTCTGGGTGCAACGGCAGCCAGCGAAATCCTTGCCGAGACAAAGGTCTGACGGCTTTCATCGAGTTGGATGGCAACGCCAGAGCCAACGACCGCTATGTCCATTTCGTTACGTGGAATAAAACGCAGATAGGCGCCACCAAAACCAGCCTGTGGAGCAGGAACACTCATCGAGACCAAGAACTCGCCTCGCTCTAGGGCGTTGCGGCCTGGTGCAAGACAAAAATCTTCAATCGCCATTGTCCGACGACCGTTCGGCCCTGCGATGTTACAGATTGCCCGATGTGCAATCAGTGCAGGGATCGCGTCCGCTGCTGGTGAGGCGTTACACAGATTGCCACCCATGCTGGCGCGCCCCTGAATCTGGACACCACCGATGAGGTGTGCTGAGTCCATCAGCCCAGGGTAGGCCGCCGCGACCGCTTCGTCATCATACATGCGATGACAAGGCACAGATGCGCCCAAGGTCAGTCCATTTGCTGGATCATAGGTCATCTCGCTGACCTCAGCAATGCCCTTGACATCCACGATGACATCCGCACTCAGACGCCCCTCGCGCAGTGCCACCAATAGGTCCGTACCGCCACTCAGCGCACGGGCACGGTCCCCATTCTCATTCAATACAGAAACAGCTTCATCCACACTTGTTGCTGCAACATAGCTAAAAGCTTCCACTGTGTATTCTCCTTATGTATATTTATAGCGTTTCAGCGAGTCAGCACTTCAGCATTTCAGCGGGTCAGCACTTCAGCGAGTCAGCATTTCAGCGCGATGGCTGACAAGCTGACAAGCTGACAAGCTGACTGGCTGACTCGCTACTTATTCCTCATTCAACTTTTCCTGCAATCGCTGCTTGGTCGCCGCAGGGTCTGCCTTGCCACGCGTTGACCGCATGACCTGCCCCATGAAGAAGCCAAACAACTTTTGCTCACCACCACGATAGCGTTCCAGTTCACTGGCATTGGCTGCAAAAATGGCGTCGATGGCATCATCAATCACCGACGTATCGCTCACCATCGCCAAGCCCTCACGGTCTACAATCGCACTTGGATCATCGCCACTCTCATACATGTTGACCAGCACTTTTTTGCCCGTGTTGGCGTTGATGGTCTTGCTATCCACCAAGGTGAGCAACCCGGCAAGCTGTGATGGCTTGACCTTTGTGCTGGCAATCTGCCGCAAATCTTGCCCCTCACCACTGTCATAAATCAAGCGGAAAAACTCACCCGTCATCCAGTTTGCCAGCCGCTGTGGTTTACCGTCGTCAGTTCCATAGGCATCAACCGCTTCCTCAAAGAAATCGGCCACCAACTTTTCACCTGTCAGAATACTGGCTTCCTTGGCGCGCACACCCAAGTCATCTTCATAGCGTTGTTGTTTGGGGCGGGGCAGTTCAATCAAGGTTAACTGAATTTGATCAACCCAACTGCGTTCCACCTGCAATGGTGGCAAATCTGGCTCTGGGAAATAGCGATAATCGTGCGCATCCTCCTTGCTGCGTTGTAACACGGTGCATTGACGCGTCTCATCCCACCCCATGTTGACCTGCTCAACCGTGCCACCACTTTCAATCAGCTCAATCTGGCGTTCCCACTCATAGGCAATCGAACCACGCACGGCACGGAAGCTGTTGAGATTTTTGACCTCAACCTTGGTTCCATATTCGCCACGCGCCTTCTGTTCGAGTGTGCGCACACTGATGTTGGGTTCACAGCGTAAGGCTCCTTTCTCCATGTCACCGCTGTTAACACCAAGATAGCGCAGAATTGTCCGTAACTGTGTGAGGTAATCATATGCTTCATCTGGGCTGTTGATATCGGCCTCCGTCACAATTTCGAGCAATGGCATGCCCGCACGGTTCAAATCCACGTGGGTGAAATGTCCTGTATGAATGGTACGCCCCGTATCCTCTTCAATATGCGCCCGGCGGATGCGAATCTTCTTTGGCCCGTCAGGTGTATCCACCTCGACCCAGCCATGTTCGCACGATGGGTAGTCATATTGGCTGATCTGATACCCTTTGGGGAGATCAGGATAGGTATAGTTTTTGCGCGCAAAGATGGCGACTTCTGGGATTTCACAGTTGAGGGCCAACCCTGTTTTGATGGTAGCCTCAATCGCCGCTTTGTTGATCACGGGCAACGGACCTGGCATCCCTAAACAGACTGGGCATACTCGTGTGTTG
>JBCCFC010001065.1:0-4856 GCA_039029935.1 Chloroflexota bacterium | reverse complement strand
TAATTTTTGGCATATGGCTCCTTATGAAGTATTATTATTTCCAATTTTCCATTCTGAGGTTTGGAACTTTTTCAAAATCTCGCCGATTGTTTGTGACCAATATACCATCAACCGACAAAACTATCGCTGCAATCCGTAAATCTTGTGTCCCTATTCGTATTTTGTTTTTTCGCAATTGCAGTAGGCAAGCTAAGGCATCTTCGGTAAATGGTAATACATTAATCATTTTGTAGTAATCAAACGTATTTTGTAAGCGAGCGTAAGCATCTATCAATTCTATTTTCTCAGATGCACTGTCTACTTTCGCAAGCCGCCCGTATCTGTTCACGCATGGTAATCACGGTTGTGTAAACAGAATTTGGTGAAACTTGCGATAAATTTTGTAAAACAGTTTGGTCGCGTCTTTGTTGAAATGTAACCATATCGGTGTCAAAAATATAAATAATCATGTTTATTTATGCTGCTAGCATAGCCGCTACACTCACATAACTCTGGTGTGATAGCAATATAATCGCCCGCAGGCTGTTTTCGTATTAATACTGTAAATTTCATAACATTTCCTTTCAAAAATTCGCTAAGGAATGGAAATTAATAGCTTGACCTGCGCGGCGCACACAAGTTAAAAAATTTCATTCTTAATACGTCCAAGCTCGCTGTTTAGGTCGTTCCATCCCAATCAATCGCTGTAACAATAAATGTCGATGTCTCGACAAATCATCTGCATACCCAACCTCACCAGCCACATCGTGATACTCACCCAGAGGTTGCTGCAAATCATAGAGGAACTCACGCCCATCATCATGTACAATGTAACGATGTGTCTCAGTACGCAGAACTTTCCATCCTGTATGCTCAGTAAGTGCAGCGGATTTGGTGCGCTCAGTGTCGTCATTGATAAGTGTAGAATAGAACGACTCACCTTGTAGATGGGGTGGGATTTGAATGCCAGCACACTCCATCAGCGTTGGCACAACATCAACCCCCTCGACAATATTACTGACTGTGCGCCCTGCATCTTTGGTCATTTCCGGCCAACGCACCAGCAAGGGGACACGGCTCACAACATCATGCGCGGGATAACCTTTACCCCAGCGTAGATGCTCGCCCAACCATTCGCCATGATCAGAGGTAAAGATGACAATTGTATTCTCGGTCAATCCAAGATCGTCTAACGTGTCTAGGATGCGCCCGACATGGAAATCCACCTCACTGACCATTGCGTAGTAGCCTTTACGTGCGGTACGTAGTTGTGCGTCGTCAAACTTGTCACCCAGTTGCGTGCGCTTTTCTTCGACTTCCGGTGGGAATTCGGGCAAGGTCATCTCATCTTCGTTGTACATGTCAAGAAAACGCTGTGGCGCAACCCAAGGTGAGTGAGGCGAGTAGAAGCCAGAAATACACAAAAATGGCCCGCTGCTTTTAGCCTGCTGTTGAATGTAGTCGATGGTGCGTTCTGCCACAAATGATGTGTGCGTAAATCGGTCTTCCCCCGGAAAAGCATGGGCATCCTTAAAATCAAATCTACCACTATGTCCTTCTCTGGCATCAGAATTCGGTAAGGGGTGGGGAACCGTGTCATCAACACGCATGGTTTTGTACCAAACGGCTGTGGCGGGTGGTAGCCCTGCACTTAGGTAGGCGAGTTGTGATGGATCAATGCGTTTCACCCACGCACGGTAGGCATCTTCATAGACACCTGGCTCGTCCGAAATTTCGAGTTGATCAAACCCATAGCTAGGGTATTGGTTGCGGTGATCACGGTTGGCATGGGGCTGAAAATGGAGTTTGCCGATGTTGGCTGAGTGATAGCCATAGGGAGCCAACAGTCGTGGTAAGGTAACGGTATCTTCGGGTACAGGGACACCCATATGTGTGACACCCGCTGTGGAGGGGTAACGTCCAGTGAGAAAGCTGAGTCGGCTGGGCATACACACTGGGTTTTGGACAAAGTAGTGGTCAAAGTTTACCCCTTCGTTGGCAAGTCGGTCTAGGTTGGGTGTATGGATTTCATCGTTGCCATTGACCCCTATCGCATCCCATCGTTGTTGGTCGGTATATAAAATGAGTATATTTGGTCGTTGCACAATCGTTCTCCCTTCAAATTTTTAACGCAGATATGCGTTTTAGTCCGTTCATTATGCCTGTTTGGATTTTATTTGGCAAATGTGTGTTTTACGTTCATCTGATTGTTTTGGCAGAACGCGTTGATTGTGTCATAATCATGCTCCAATTCACGACAGAGGCGAATGTTTAGATTCAACACAGGGGGCAAACTGATGACAACACGTATCGGCATTATCGGCACAGGCAACATTGCACGCATTCACTTTGAGGGATGGCAACAATTACCCGTTGACCTTGTGGGTCACTTTGACCTTGATGCTGCGGCATCGCAACGGGCAAGCGAGCAATATGGCACAAAGGCATATGACAGCATGGATGCGCTACTGGCAGATGTCGATATGGTCGATATCTGTACACCGTCTAGCGTACACAAGCCGTGTATCCTCGCTGCGGCTGCCGCTGGCAAGGCGATTATCTGCGAGAAACCATTGGCACGCCACATCGCTGACTGTGAAGAGGTGATTGCGGCCTGTGAAGCGGCTGGTGTCCCGCTCTATGTGGCGCATGTTGTACGCTTCTTTCCGCAGTTTGCCAAGGCCAAGGAGGTGTTGGCAAGTGGAAATATTGGAAATCCAGGTGTGATTCGCACAACACGGGCGGGCAGTTTTCCGAACTTTGGGCGAGCGGGTTTCTATGGTGATCTCAACAAAAGTGGGCGTGTGATTCTGGATGTAGCGATACACGATATCGACTATGTTCGCTGGTGCTTTGGTGAGGTGGAACGCGTCTTTGCAAGAGGTACAACCTTTAGCGATGCACCGATTCATGACCATGCACTCGTCACCCTGCGTTTTACCAACGGCACAGTCGGCCACATCGAAACCAGTTGGGCCAGTCCACCGGGAGAGTGGCGCACTCGCCTCGAAATTGCAGGCGATCAAGGGTTAATCGAGTGGGATGCACAGGACAAAGACCCCATTCTGCTTGCGCTCCGTGACCCTGACGATGATCGGGGTATCCAGCGCAGTTCAGCTAGCCCACTCGCATCACAGGACAACCCCTATTTTGCCGAACTCGCCCATTTTCTTGACTGCTATGAAAATGGCACAGAACCTCGTGTCACCGCCCACGATGCACTCATGGCGGTCAAAGTCGCACTTGCTGCCATTGAGTCTGTGCGCACGGCACAACCCATCGACATCGCAACCTTTCAAGAACCAGACTACAGCAATATCCCCTCCGGCTCACGAACAGGAAATCCAGCCAGTCTCCCTGCCACACTCCCCATCTCCCCATCTCCCCATCTCCCCGTCTCTCCATCTTCGACCAGAATCGCCATGTTCAGCTATGCCCATATGCACGCCGCCAGCTACACGCACTCATTACAACAACTTCCGGGCGTGGAAATCGTCGGACTCTATGATGAAAATCCAGAGCATGGACAGCATATCGCCGAACGCTTTGGATTGTCCTTCTTTGCATCGGGCGAGGCACTGCTAGATGAAGGGGTCGATGGTGTGGTGATCTGCTCAGAAAATATCAACCACCGTCCAATGGTGGAGCTGGCTGCGGGGCGTGTCAAACATATTCTCTGTGAAAAACCGATTTCAACGACTATCGAGGACGCACAGGCAATCATAGACGTTTGTGCAGCCACCGACACCAAGCTACAAATTGCCTTCCCTGTGCGTTTTTCGCCGAGCATTCAGCAACTCAAAACGATGATGGATAGCCAAAAATTGGGACGTATTCTGGGCGTCAAATGCACCAATCATGGCTCTATGCCCGGTGGCTGGTTTGTCAACTCTGAGCTTTCTGGTGGCGGTGCGGTCATCGACCACACGGTACATGTCATCGACGTGTTGCGTTGGCTTTGGGGTAGCGAAGTGGTTGAAGTATATGCAGAAATTGGTGACAGCCTGTTGCACCCCGGCTTGGGCATTGATGATGTGGGGCTGCTTTCATTCAAATTTGCCAACGGCATCTATGGCACATTAGATACCAGTTGGTCGCGTCCCAAAAGCCATCCCATCTGGGGTGACGTCAAGATTGAACTGGTCGGCACGGATGGCATTGCCCGTGTGGATTCGCTCCACCAGTATATTTCCGTCAGTTCTGATGTTATGGGCAAACATAGTTGGGCGGGCTGGGGCAGCAACATGGACTTCGGATTGGTGACGGATTTTGTCGAAATGATTCGCACAGGACGAGAACCATCGATTACAGGATATGATGGACTGAAGGCGATGGGAGTGGCGTTGGCCGCGTATGAGTCGGCAAAAATCGGGAAACCAGTAATGATTGACAATTAGCAGCCTGTTGAAGAGCCAAAATTGGGACGCTGACACGCGCGGATAAACGCGGAGGATTTATTTATATTGAACTAAAATCAACGTTTATCCGCGTCCTATTTCACTTGATTCTATTCTCTCCAACAGGCCGCTAGGCGTCTACGTTACTTCTTGGATTGATTTATCCAACCACAATTCATACCAATCTAAAAATTGAGTGCGCCCCTGTTGTCCCCAAGAGAGATCAGGGTTCAGTCCACCGTCGCTGACGCGATTGTCAAACCAAATGTGTCCATATTCAGCACCGCTAACCACCAAGAGAAATATGTGACCACATCCATAATGACAAATTTGCAAAGCACCATCAATCCACTTTGGGTCAAAATAGACATCATCAAATGGTCCAGATTTTTCATAATCGTGTTGATCAATATCCAAATCCCAGGCGTGCGTGATCGGACGGGGTGGGGGCGGCGGGTGGGGGGCGGGGGCGGGGGGCGG
>JBCCFC010001064.1:0-4863 GCA_039029935.1 Chloroflexota bacterium | reverse complement strand
TTGGGGAGATGTCAGCCCCAATTTTGGGGTGATTGTTGGGGTGATGTTTGGGGGTGGTTGTTGGGGGTGATGTTTGGGGGTGGTTGTGGGAGGTATCTGTTTACAGTAATCCCAGTTCCTTGGCTCGGTGAACCGCTTCTACACGACTATGGACATTGAGTTTGCTATAGATGTACTTGGTATAAGATCGGACGGTGCTGACAGACACAACCATTTCGCCAGCAATTTCAGTGGGGGAGAGTTCGGTTGCCAGAAAGCGAAGGGTTTGCAATTCGCGCTTGGTGAGCGGTTCGGCGAGCGGTTTGGTGAATGGTTCCATGAACTTGGGGGTTGCAGGCATGTTCGCCGCAATGGTTGGGGCCAGAGGCACAGTTGGCTTCTTTTCCCCTACTCGCTGTAAGGGCAACGCCCCCTTCAGTCCATCACTATTGGATGCAGCCAATAGTTTGGCGATATAGATCGGCGCAACTCCTTGGGATGCCGCATGATTGAGCAGCGTAACCATTGCGACACCCTCGTCGATAAAGACGCGCACAAACCCCTCTGGTTCAGCAAGGGTGATCGCCTCTGCCAGTGTGGCAACAGCCTGCGAACGCTCACCTTGTGTCTGATGGGCAAGTGCTTGGAGTATCTTAATTTCGATGACCCGCGCCCCGCGTGCGCCAACCTCGGCCTCTTGGAGTAGACGTTCGAGTAGAACCAACGCTTCCTCTGGCTTGCTTTGTCCCATGAGCAGACGGGCAAACACCAGATAATCACGCTCAACGAGATAGCTGAGTTCGTCATCTACATGCAGTCCATTGCTTTTGGCCCAATAGGTCGCCGCAGGCACGTTGCCCATGACCAGCCACAGATGCGCTTGCGCGGCCGCAATGCGCGCCGTCGGATAGGGCATTGGTTTCCCCACAGCGAGTGCGTCCATCTCCTGAAAAAGGGCCAGCACACCCTCCGTATCGCCTTGGGCCTGCTTGATCCATGCGAGGCTGATGATGCCTTTCAGCGTGACCACAGCCCAGGTTTCAAAGGGCCGACAGAGGTCGATACCAGTCTGCAAGTCGGTTGCCGCCCCATCCAGATCATTCCATTCACGCCGTACCTCACCGATACTGATATAGGCCATGCCCGCCGCAGGCCCTTGCCGTAACGCTTGGACCTGGCTCAATCCCTGAAACCGTCCCTGTGCCCGATGTAATTGACCCTGTACCCACAATGCCTCAATCAGATGGGCCGTGATCAAGAGCGTGATATAATCGTTGCCACCCGTGCGATTTAGCGCAATACTCTCAGCATAGGTTTGGCTTGCCGCACCCATGTTGCCAATGCTGTCATAGATGGCGGCCAGTAGATAAAGTATTTCGACACGCGTCTTCAGATCCGCAGGGGCATGTTCCAGAGCCTGCTGACCGAAGGCAATCGCTTGGGTAGCATCGCCACGCCGCCGCGCTAGGTTAGCGCGTAGGATATCTACATTGGTTCGGATTTTTTGCGCTTCGCCCCCGTCAATCTCAAAGCGTGGGTCAATCTCAAAGCGTTTCTCGCTGGTATCCTCGGCCAGCAATGCGGGATTCGATGTCGATGACGCGCCTTTGCCTGACAAGATCACTTCGATATTTTGTAGCCAGGGTTCTATGACCGCAGCGCTATCGTTAAAGAACCCAAAGAGCAGCCAAGCACGGGTAAGCGACAGCCGCGGGTGGGCGCGCACCATCTCTTCTGGCAAGGCATCAAGCCAACTTAGCGTCATTGTATACTTACCTTGCCACGTAATCGCCTCTATGTGTCGAGCAATCAAGGCTGCTGCCAGCACAAAGTCGGCGGACATCAGCGCGTAGTGTACCGCTTCCTCTATGAGTTCAGTCGCCTCACACCACTCGCTGGCCTGTTGGTAAATCAGCGGTACTTGGTCGGCCATCTCTTGGCGCAGACGGGTCCGTAGCAGGTCGGCGAAGAGATGATGATAGCGATACCACTGACGCTTGTGATCCAAGGATACCACAAACAGATTGGCCTGTCTGAGGGTCTCTAACATGGCTTGACCATCATCACCGCCAGTCACTGCGTCGCAGAGCGCACCCGTCATGCGGTCGAGGATTGATGTCTGGAGCAGGAATGCTCTGGTTTTCTCTGGCTGTTGGTCAAGTACCTCTTCGAGCAGATAGTCCACAATATACGCATCATCACCAGTAAATGCGGCAATGAACGCCGAAACATCTGGTACTCCCTGCATAGAAAGTGCAGCCAACTGGAGACCCGTCGCCCAGCCCTCGGTACGTTCGTCCAAGGCGGCTACATTCTCCTGCGACAGATTCAGCCCAGTCACTTCATTCAGAAAAGTCGTTGTTTCCAAAGATGTAAAACGCAATTCCTCAGCGCGTACTTCCGTCATTTGACCACGGGCACGCAGACGCGGTAAGGGCAAGGGTGGATCGGTGCGGCTGGTCATAAAAATGTGCATCTGTGGTGGCAGGTGAGCCAGCAGAAAGGCGAGCGCATCATGAATAGATTGAGTCTCGATGACGTGATAGTCATCGAGGACAAGGGCAAGTTTCGTAGATCGTGCCGCGATGTCGTTGATTAAGGTGGGCAGCAAAGACTTGTGAGACGGCGGTTGTGGCGATTGCAGCATCTCTTGTACGCTCTGGCCGAGGGTTGGAGCAATCGTCTGTAGTGCGGCAATAACGTATTGGAAAAAGCGCGTCGGATCATTGTCGTCTGGGTCCAGAGAGAGCCAAGCCACAGGCAAGTCAGTCTGCTGAAGCCAGTCGCTGATCAGTGTGGTTTTCCCAAAACCGGCTGGTGCGCAGATCAGCGTCAGTTTGCCAGCCACACCTGCGTTTAGCTTTTGGATAATGCGTAGACGCGGGACAAGCGCTGGTCGGACTGGCGGGATAAAGAGCTTGGTGTGTACAAGATGATCCATCATACACTTTATTATACGGGTAGATGAACAAGGAGGGAAACAGCGAATGTCATCCCTCCCTCCGCCGCGATATCATCCCTCTATCAACCACGATATCATCCTTTGGATGGACGACATCGCCCGCTCATGGGTTTATACTGAGACTATCAAATGAAAGAGTCAGATTTTCACGTAAGGAGCTAAAAATGATACACTTTGAACGAAATTTAGAAATCGACGCTACGCCTGACGATGTATGGGCGGTTCTCGGTAACTTTATGCAGGTTGACGAGTTTGCACCCGAAATCGTATCAGTCGATGCATTGACAGATGGCGAAGACGGTATCGGATCAAGACGACGTAACCATTTTAAGAATGGCACCTCTTTGGTTGAAGAGATTACAGAGTGGGAGCCAGCAAAACGGAGATTTCGCCTCCAAATGTTGGACATGGACTCAATGCCTCTCCACGAGGGCTATTCTGCAATGTCTGTTGCGCCGACGGATAACGGACGCTCGATGGTTATTTGGGACATGGATTATCGTGTGAAGTTCGGTCCCCTTGGATGGGTATTGGGTCAGACCATGATGAAAATGATGATGGGCGGGATCATCGACGGCAACCTGAAGGGGCTTGCCGACAAGGTTCAGTCGAACCGGGCTACAACCGTACAAGCGGCCTAAAGGAACAATCAATAGCCTCAGCTAACGCCTAACTTAACGGCAAGGGCAGCGGCTGCGGCTCGATCCGGCACGTCCAGCTTGGCAAGGATTTCGCTCACATAATTGCGCACGGTTCCGGTGGCCAAGTTCAGTTGCTCCGCAATCTCTGGATTGCTTTTGCCTTGGGTAATCAGGTGTAAAATTTCGCGTTCACGTCTACTCAGTTCTTCGAACGACTGGACCGACGTATCTGCGACGTAATTCATCAACTTACGCGCGACATCAGGGCTAAGTTGGGCTTCCCCTGCGGATGTTCCTTCAATGGCTGCCACCAACCTATCCCGCTTGGTGTTTTTGAGCAGGTAGCCCGCGGCACCAGCCCGAATCGCATCATAGACCCATTCATCTGTTGCATAGGTGGTCAGCGCCAACACTTGCACATCAGGGAATCGCTCACGAATTTGGCGCGTGGCCTGTATGCCGTTCATCACAGGCATATTCAAATCCATCAATACCACGTGCGGCTGGAAACGCTCTACCAACTGGACAGCCTCTGCGCCATGTTCAGCCGCACCCACGACCTCAATGTGTGAGACCACGCTGAGAATCGCCTCTAGACCCTCACGGACGAGCGTCTGATCATCACAGAGCAATACGCGAATATGTTGCATGAGATTACGCTGCTACTCCTGCTACTTCTTCTGTCCTGCTATCAAGCATCACAATCAATCTAATTTGAGTCCCCCGTTGTGGTTGACTTTCTATGGCTAACCGACTCCCCATTAAATCAGCCCGTTCCCGCATCCCGCGCAGACCCATGGCCCGCTTCTGCGCATTGCTTTCTGCCGGATCAAACCCCATACCATCATCAACAACAAGGAAAGCGAGATGGTCGGCGTGCTGCTTCATCTGTACAGTGAGATGGCGGGCGCGGGCATGACGCACGACATTTTCCAAGGCTTCCTGTAGAATGCGATAAACGTTCTGCTCTACATGGTTGGGGAGCGGGGTGGCTAAATCGGGCAGTTCGATTTCGACCGCTAAATCTGCCCGCTCCGCTGCGGACTCGACCAGTTCGCGTAGGGCCATCGTCAACCCAAACTCCTCTAACGGCGCAGCCCGCAATGCCTGTAGTGCTCGTCGAGCTTCGATAAGACCATCGTCGGCTGATTTTTCTGCCTGCGCCAAAATCGTTTGCGCCCGCTGCGGATTCACATCCCAAAGGGAGCCGATTGCCTGTAGCTGAACCGCAATCGCACTCAGCGAGTGGGCCAATGTATCGTGCAGCTCTCGAGCCAAACG
>JBCCFC010001063.1:0-4870 GCA_039029935.1 Chloroflexota bacterium | reverse complement strand
TCATCGTGTTGGTCATCATTTTACTTTTCGGTGCCAAAAAAATCCCTGAATGCTGAATTGAGGGGTAATTGTCCTGTAGTGTATAGACCAGCTTGCTGTATGTGTCGAAATTCGGGATTGCCATTATGCAACTCCAGCAAATGCAGGCGTTAGACGCAATGCACCAAGTCCAGTTTGTTCACGGAGAGAGCGCAGGTGCTTGTACATCAATTCTCGGTAGCTTTGCTCACGGTCTAACTTGGCCTCATAATATCCAACCCACATGATAAAATCACGGGATTGCTCAATTTCTCCTGCTTGGAATAGGTGGTAGAAATCGGCAGACAACAATCCATATTTCCGTTCAAGTTGTGTTAGTTCACCACTCAACCCATGAATATCTTGAATGACATCGCCTAATGTTAACATACGCATAAACCTCCAATATAATGATGTTCAATATGTTTGATTGTAACTGTACTCAAGGCTGCTGTCAACCCGAAGAATGGTTTGTGGGGATGGCAATCTGTTGGTTGACCACGCGTCATTGGACACGGTACACACAGTCGCTTGCCGTTTGGTGAACATGTGTGTGACCTGTGTGGATGATGCGGTTCGGCACGGTTGACGGCGGGGCATGGGCTTGGCAGATATCTACCCGACTGCAAATTCTGTCAAGGGTCGTTTTCCAGGGCTATGATACGCTAACACGATATCCTGTTTAGGGACGCCCATCTCAACAAGTTGGTTGGCAACGGCTGTTTCTGTACCATCATGTTGAATCCAAAACTTGTCGTTAATAATGTCTACATGAAATAGCAACCCATACTCACGTCGTCTATTTTTGTGCCACCCTGCACGAATAAAAAGATAATGGTCATTTTCTCGATCAATAACAAGTTGATCATCAACATCTCTGGGAATCATATTTGAATTTTTGTATTCATTCATGATACCCAAAATATATTCTCGATATTTATCTAGTTTTCCCATCGTTCTATTACCTTTGTCTCTGGATCAAAAACAAAATAATTCAAGCCATGTCGCTGCACAATTTCTTGTGCAAAACGCCCAATGAAGAAGTTTTCATATGCATCGACCGGTATTGCAAGGTATAATTTTCGTTCTGGGTCTCGGATATCGAGTGCATATTGATAATTCAAGTATTGCCCCAGTGCAAGATGAAAATCATATAAAGGTGACGCATTGAGAAAGCTTTTGATTTCCACAGCGATTTTGCGGCCTTCGCGTTCTGCGGTAAGCAATTTCTCTGCGCCAAGATCAATTTTGACATTGGTATCATTCACCGTCAGTTTTAGAGGACTATCGGTAATTGTCCAATCATCGTTAGTTAATGCGACTCGGACAACTTCATAGTATGTATCGTTTGCAGCCATCGTATCAATTCCTGTTCGATATAAGTATAAGGATGAATAGGTGTGTTGTCAATTGAAAACAGATGTTCAACGTAATAGAATTATACCAAATACGATGAACACCTGCAAAGTGTGCGGGACCTGTACTGATGATACGGTTCGGCACAGTTGACGTCAGGGCATGGACTTGGCTGTTGGTTGCATGGCATCGGTTGCTGCGGTTTGTGTACGGTGTAGGCAGAGCTGACGGTTTCAGTGGATTGTCGGTTTGATGATGGTGGTAAGGATGTTGTCAACTTGAAGATGGTTTATGGCGATGGCTTGATGTATTTGGACAATCTGCATTTAAGTGGTAGGGTAAGTATACTACTTGACTTACCACTTATTTCAACTTTTACAATATTGAGGTGTAGATGAAATTTATCGGACGTCGTCATGAGCTTGCATTACTGGATAAACTCTATCAACGGCAGGGGGCGCAATTTCTTGTTCTTTATGGCCGTCGTCGTATTGGCAAGACAGCATTGATTCAAGAATGGATATCAAGCAGAGTTGATTCACAAATATCACCTGATGATATTTTGTATTGGATGGCAACACAAACCTCAACCACCAATCAACTGCGTGAATTTTCGCAGACGGTACTGCTTCATATGAGTCCTAACACGCCTGTCTCTGCAACCTTTAGCTATGATTCGTGGGAAACAGCATTGGCACAGGTGGCCGAGTACGCTGCCCGAAGACGATTTGTGTTGATTCTTGATGAATTTACTTATGTGATGCAGGCAAATACCGAGGTTCCCAGTCTAATTCAACGTCTATGGGATCATCAACTCAAAACCAGCAATCTGTTTCTCATTCTAACTGGCTCGTTGGCGGGTATTATCCAACGCACGATTTTAGAGTACCAAGCCCCACTTTATGGACGCGCTACATCCAAGCTAAAACTACAGCCGCTCTCATTTGGTACATTGTCATTATTTTTCCCCAACATGCCAACTGAGCAGCGTGTAGCTGTCTATGCCATTACAGGGGGAATCCCAGCCTATCTCGAACTATTTGATGACAATCTCAATTTACTCAATAATCTGCGCGAACACTTCATTACGCCGACTAACCTCATGCTCAATGATGCCGTTTTTTTGTTGCGTGAGCAATTGGATGAACCACGAAATTATATGGCATTGTTGGAGTCCATCGCTGCTGGGAATCACAAACTAGCTGATGTCGCAAAGATGGCAGGGCTAGACCGATCCGCAGCGACCAAATACCTCGCCGTTCTCAGTGAACTGGGCTATGTCAAGCGCACTGTGCCAGCCACTGTTCGTCACCCAGAGAAAAGCCGCCAAGGTCGTTTTGTCATTACAGATGCGTATCTCCGCTTTTATTTTCGCTTTCTCCGACCCTATTTGGGGGATATCGAGCGTGGGCGTATCAATCGCGTAATCAGTTTACTGCGCGATCATCTCACTGATTTTATCGGTACACATACCTTTGAGGAACTCTGTCGTGAATGGCTTGATATCAGCACCGACGAGGGGACGCTGCCCTTTTTCCCCGACCGTGTTGGTAGCCACTGGAGCCGAACTTCTCAAGTCGATGTTCTGGGAATTAATTGGCGTACCAAAGAGATTTTGCTGGGTGAATGTAAATGGGGACGCCAATCGGTTGAACGAAAAGTGGTTGATACGCTGGTTGACAAAACGGCAAAAGTGCTGCCCAGCAAAGATGCATGGACAGTGTATTATGCCTTTTTTGTGCGTACACCGCTGACCAGTGATGCACGTACACGGGCGCAGACGATTGGGGCGATGGTTGTAGATGTAGAGCAGATTGAACGTGATATGTTGGCGTGGGTAGAGTCACAATGACAATACACAGCCGTTTGCCGTTTGGTGAACACATGCGTGACCTGTGTGGATGATGTGGTTCGGCATAGTTGACGGCGAGGCATGGGCTTGGCTGCTGGTTGCATGGCATCGGCTGCTGCGGTTTGTGTACGGCGTAGACAGGATTGGCGGGTTCAGTTGGCATGATGTTGGTGGTTGATGAGCTGGCAATTGATAGCCATTGGGCAATGGCATGGGGTGTCATTGGGGAAAGTGGGTTCAGTGGGCTGTCGGGTTGGTGATGATGGCGGCAGGGCTACTGTCAACTCGGAGATGGTTTGTGGCGATGGCAATCAGTCGATTGACCACGCATCATTGGACACGGCACACACAGCCGCTTGCCGTTTGGTAAACACGTGCGGGACCTGTGCGGATAATGCGGTTCGGCACAGTTGACGGCAGGGCATGGACTTGGCTGCTGGTTGCATGGCATCGACTTCTGTAGTTTATGTACGGTGTAGACAGGGTTGGGGGTTCAGTTGGCATGATGTTGGTTGCAAATGAGCCAGTTTTGGATTTTATCATCAACGATGACATCAAGTATCATAGTGAACGTGAGTTATTTGGAGAATAATGGTGATTGCTATATTCTCCAAATGTTTAGTCTGGAAAAATTAGTATCACTCAACAAAGCAGCGTATATCAATGCGAATTATCAAACCGAAAACATTACAAAACTTTTGGAAGAAACATCCTGATGCAGAAAGACCATTAAGAGCGTGGCTAGAGATCTCTCAATTAGCCAATTGGGGGTCCCCATCAGAAGTGAAAGCGGACTATCGAAGTGCCTCAATTGTTGCCAATAACCGTATTGTATTCAACATCAAAGGGAACGATTACCGACTTGTGGTAAAATTTCACTACAATACGAAGATAGGGTACATTCGATTCATTGGGACACATCGTGACTATGACAAAATAAATGTGACAGAGGTATAAACTTATGAATATTCAACCAATTCGTACCGAGCAAGATTATGAAAACGCACTGGAGCAGATTGATCACCTGATGGATTGTGCGACACCTGACTCGCTCGAAGAAGATACACTCGATATTTTGGCGACGCTGGTCGAGGCATATGAGGCCAAGCATTATCCCATAGACCCACCCGACCCTATCAGTGCGCTGGAACATTATCTCGACCGCCAAGAGCTTACCTACAGCGCATTAACCCCATACATCGGTACAATGGGACAGGTCGAGGCGATTATGAACCGACGCCAATGGTTGACTTTACCTATGATTCACCAATTGTCGCCTATTACCGGGATTCCTATTGCCACGCTTGCACAACCTTATGAGTTAGCACCGTACCAGAACAATAATGTTGTTGCGAGTCAATCAAGAACAGATTTACAAACTGTGTTTGCATAAGTCGGCTGCTGCGGTTTGTTTACAGTACTGGATTGGTGATGATGGTGGTGGGGCTGCTGTCAACCCGAAGATGATTTGTGGCGATGGCAATCAGTTGGTTGACCAAGCGTCATTGGACACAGCACACGCAGCCGCTTGCCGTTTGGTGAACACGTGCGTGACCTGTGCGGATGATGCGGTTCGGCACTGTTGACGGTGGGGCATGGCATCGGTTGCTGCGGTTTGTGTATGGTGTAGACAGAGTTGGCGGG
>JBCCFC010001062.1:0-4873 GCA_039029935.1 Chloroflexota bacterium | reverse complement strand
CTGCCGTAAAAGTATCTCAGGTTGGCTACCTGAGCGTCGGGCGACAGCCCGAAAAACGTTCATCATCCATGACGACTCGCCATTTCTAGGAAGATCGCCCTCATCCTCCCGCATTTTCATCCGATTTGAAGGGCATCTGCATTCTCTGCTATACTAGGGATAAGTCAATTTTCAGGATAAATAGCGTGGTTGGATTATGCTACCCGACATAAATAAGCCACACCTTTGGGCGGTGATACGAAAATGAAAGTACTTCTATCATACATTGTCGTCACATTGTCGTCACCGCCCGAAGGTCTTAACGTAAATATTGGGTAGCGAAATTTGACCACGCTCAGCCAAACCAAATGATGAGGAGTCACATTATGTATAGCACGAATGGACATGCATCCGTACCAAAATTGTTAACCGATGAGCAGATGCGTCATTTCATCGTCAACGGTTTTGTCAATGTCAAGACCGATTTACCAACCGAATTACATGAAACAATTTACAACCGCACCAATGATCTCTTTGGCGATGCCGAAAATGTCATCGGACCACAAAACCCGCTCAACAACATCTTGCCGATGGTCCCAGAATTGCAACAGGTGCTTGATGCGCCAGCGGTCACAGGCGCGTTGACCAGTCTGCTGGGCAACAACTACGTATTGCATCCACATCGTCACTGCCATCCTAATTTTCCCACCGAGCCAAAAGATGAAGGGCAAGGGCTGCTCATGGGCATCCACAAAGATGGACATGCGGGTGGTAAACGACCACGCCATCGCGTACCACGCTGGTTAATTATGTTTTACTTCCCACAGGATTGTCCCGTTGAGCAGGGACCTACCTGTGTCATCCCTGGCAATCAATATCTGCGCAATCATCTGACCACATCAGAACCCATGAACACACAGGCAATTATTCCTGCTGTGCGTGAGGATGGCACACGTGGCTTGCCCGACAATTTCTATAACCAAACACTGATGCCTTGTGCGGGTGAACTGGGAACTGTCTGGTTCCTCCATTTTGATATCGAACACTCCGTCTTTTTCAACTTTGCCAACCGCGCCCGTTATGGTATGAAGTTTGTCTTTATGCGCACCGAGGAGCCAACCGCACCCACCTGGGACAACCACGCCACCTATTGGCAGATGCCACAGACAAGCTATGTGCCGCATGACCAAGAGGCAGTCTGGACCTACACATGGAACTGGTTCCGAGGCAACTCCGACCGCTTTGCCAACGAACATGTCAGCCAGCTTGATGATGTGGATACTGTTGATGCTGCGCTCACCGCCGATGACCCAATGCTGCGTCAACACGCGGTCAACACATTGGGCTTACAACGCAACGCCGACGCCATCCCCACACTGGTCAAGGCGATGGACGATGAACATGAGCCAGTCCGTCTCAACGCCGCCTTTAGCTTGGCCGCCATCGGTGAACCAGCCGTAGAGCCATTGGTCAACGCCTTGGATGCGGGCAAGGATGCCTTTGAGAAGGAGCCGATTTTGTTCATCAGCGATGCCGCCTATGCACTGGCCGCGATGGGCAAACCTGCTGTGCCAGCCCTCAAAGCACTGCTCACCGATGACCGTGACCATATGCGCACGGCAGCCATCTTTGCGCTGGGTGATATGGGTCCACTGGCGTCGGACGCCACTGAGACGTTGGTTTCCATGCTCGATGAGCCAAATATCCTGATTCAACGGCATATTATTACCGCCATCGGTCTGACCAAGGGGGCAACCAATGCCGCCGTTCCTGCGCTAGCCGACATGCTCGAACATCCCGAGCCAGAGGTCACACACATCACAGCGCAGGCACTAACACGGATTGGCTCAGATGCCGCACCCGCCGTCCCCGCGTTGACCAAAGCACTCTATGCCCGCGGTGCTTATGTACGCGGCTGGTCCACCGAAGCATTAACACGCATCGGCACACCAGACGCTCTGCGTGGGTTGACGCACTTTATCCAAGCAGCGCGCTGGTTCCCCTATGTACATCAACGCAATGTCTATTTCAGCGTCGATACCAATGAAAAACCAGTGGATAGGGACAATCCCGCAGATGGCTTGGCCGCTATCCTCAAAGAGTGGGTGAGCGCACGGGGCATGGTTCCCGATAAAATTGATGTGACCCCAGAAGCGGGCGAAGAGAATACCTATAAGCTGGATTTGGCACCTGGTCGCAGTGTGTTTGCTGAGATTGCGGGTGAGAAGATTGAGTATTTTGACTATCGACGTGGTGAAGAGGGGGTGGGTATATATCGGTAGCGGTTAGGGGAATGGGTTTGAGACATGCAGATTGATGGAACGAAGGTCGCTCTGCATTTGATATCACATCCAGTCCTAACCAAAAAACTTAGTCGATAAGGCCATTCCACAAAAATAATTACCCAGAATTCGTTAAGCTAGCACGCCCCCGTGCGGGTCGGACCCGCATGAGGCGTGCCTACTAAACGGGTATTTTATTCTGTGGAATGGCCTAAGGTATTTTGTTTATCTATGTGAATTTACCAATGAGGGTGGTTGAGGTCGAATTACCACCCTCAAAACACAAGAAAGAGACAATCGTGACAGAAACAAGCAAACCAACCATCGCCGTCATCGGCGGGACAGGGGCAGAGGGATCCGGGCTGGCGGTGCGCTGGGCTGCGGCAGGCTATTCAGTGATCATTGGTAGTCGTGATGGCGAACGGGCGGCGATGGCGGCGGCGGAATTGGGTGCGTTGACACCAGATGATGCACCAGCAATGCAGGGTATGTCTAACGGCGATGCTGCGTCCAATGCCGATGTCGTCATCTTTAGCGTTCCTTATTCAGCCCAAGAGCCAACATTGAACGATATCGCCAGCGGCTGCCAAGGCAAAGTCGTCATCACCGTTGTCGTGCCACTCAAGCCGCCCAAAGTGTCGATTGTCTGGCAGCCACCGGGTGGGTCGGCGGCACAAGAGGCACAGGATCAACTTGGTGATGAGGTTCATGTCGTGGGCGCGTTCCAGAATATTTCGGCGACGCACTTGAAAGACCTTGATTGGGAACCGGACTGCGATGTGCTGGTGACAGGCAACAAGAAAGTGCATAAACAGGTTGCCATTGATCTGGCGCAGGCGGCTGGCTTCACAGGGATTGATGCGGGTCCGTTGGCAAACTCCAGCGTTGTTGAAGGGTTGACGGCTGTGCTGATTGGCATCAATATCCGCAACAAAGTCAAGGGCAGCGGTATTCGTATTACGGGTATCTAAGTCTGCCGAATCAATTCGGCAGCTATTACAGGAAGTGTACTTCAGTACACTGATGTACACTGGCGGGGGACACTGTACCGAACCTGTTTCAACAGGTTTCCCTTGTTAGCATGGGATTTGAATCCCATGTCGTATTCGCATTACGGGTATCTAACCAATGAACCTAATCAACGCCTTAAACCTAAACACATCAACACTGGATGTGATATCAATTGTCTGCGGTGGTGGCAAAACCAACACCCTCTTCCGTCTCACCGATGAGCTTATTGCTGCCAACAAGCGCGTCATCGTCACCGCGACGACGCGCCTCAGCCCCAAACAGGTGGCAGCGCGACCAGATGCTGCAACGGTACAGGTCATCGACAATCATCTACCACTTGATGAAATCTCAGCACGATTGGACGCGCATAATCACTGTCTGCTCATCAGCCCACCCGATGGACACAAACAACCGGGCATATCCGAGCAATTGGTGGATGAATTGGCATCGCAGGCAGAGACGCTAGGGATAGACACAATTATTGCCGAGGCAGATGGCAGTCGCACACGCCCTGTCAAAGCACCTGCTGAGTATGAGCCTGCGCTGCCAGCATCGACAACGATATTGATGCCTGTCATGGGGATGGATGGTATCGGGACGTTGATTCGCGGACCACAAGTGCATCGACCAGAGCGCATCGAAAATATTTTAGAGATTAACAATCAAGATGGTTTGACGCGGTTGACACCGAAAATGGCAGCGAGACTTTTGGTGCATGAGCAGGGTGGAGCCAAATCACTGCCCGAAACTGCACGGCTTGTACCGCTACTCAACAAAGCGGATAACGCCGCGCATCTGGCAATGGCACGGTTAATTGCCAAAGAATTGGCATCGCAAGGACAAGGTTCGCTGATTGGGCAAGTGGGCATCCTTAAGCGAGAACCCATCATTGAACGCTGGGGGCCGCAGGCGGTTGTGGTGTTGGCGGCTGGTGCGAGCCGTCGTATGGGGCGGTCGAAGCAGGTTGAAGTCGTTGATGGAGAGATGATGGTGGTGCGTGCGGTACGTAATGCCTTGGCGAGTGGTGCAGATAGAGTATTTGTGGTGACGGGTGCGTATGAGGATAAGGTGATTGCGGCTTTAGAGGCGATACAGGCAGATGAACCCAGACTACAATTTGTACATAATACGGAATGGGAGACAGGGCAGGCCAGCAGTGTCCGTGCGGCGATTCATGCATTGGGTGACAGCAGCATATCAGCAATAACATTTATGCCTGTGGATCAGCCCTTTTTACCATCGTCGCTATTGCAACGCGTGATGTATGAGTGGCGTGTTGGTGCGCAGTTGGTTGCGCCGACTGTTGATGGCAAGTTGCGTGGTGCGCCCGCACTCTGGGACCGTGTTTATTGGCCCGAACTATTAACGTTGGATGGCGATGTGGGTGCAAGACCAATATTGCAGAAGTATCAGAATGATGTAGCGGCGGTGTCTGTAAAAGCGGAGCTACTACGTGATATTGACTCACCCGAAGATTTGTAGACAGCTTTTTTTCTAAAAACTTATACTTTAAACGGGTAGAAAATGGACTTTCTCGAAAGACTGGAAGTTCAAGGCAAGAAGGGAATCAAGCTCAGATTTATGTTTAGTAGGAGCCTCAT
>JBCCFC010001061.1:0-4886 GCA_039029935.1 Chloroflexota bacterium | reverse complement strand
TGAATACTGACCTGCTGATTACGCGCAAAACGGTGGTTCTACAATGATGTCACTACGACAGGTCTTTCATCCATCCCTCTTATCCAGATTATTCTTTTTCAAACCAAATTTTATCTTTATCAATCTCTGTATGTTGCTTCTCCTCACTGCATGTAGCGGCGGTGGACGTGGCTATAGCTGGGGCTGGTACACGGTCTCTCCGCTGACTGCCGTTGGGCAACGCAATCTGGCATTCTTGGCCGTTGGCTTTCAAGCAACCATCCTTGTCTCGTTATTCGCACTTGCGATCTCCATTGTCATCGGCCTCGTCATCGCCCTACTAGGGTTAACCAAAAACTCGGTTGCAACCGCAATCAACCGTGTCTATGTTGAAGTATTTCGCTCGATTCCGGTACTCGTCCTGTTGCTGTGGGTCTATTACGGTCTACCCATCTCGCTGGGCATTGAGCTAGGGGTCTTCAGCGCAGGCGTCCTCGCCCTCGCCCTCTGCGACAGTGCCTTTGAAGCTGAAGTTTTTCGCTCCGGCATCCAGTCTGTACCAACGGGGCAGAGCGAAGCCGCCAAATCATTAGGCATGACACCTGGGCAGACTATGCGTTTTATTGTATTGCCACAAGCGATCCGCACGATTCTGCCGACGTTGGGCAATCAGTTTGTCTACATGCTCAAGGTTTCATCACTGGTTTCGGTGATTGGACTGAATGAGTTGACACGCCGTGCCAACGAGTTAACCGTGATTCAGTATCGACCGTTAGAGATTTACACGATTTTGGTTTTGGAATATTTAGTCCTGATTTTGGTGGCCTCTTTCTTGGTCAGACGATTGGAAAAGCGTATGGGGACAGGGAAAATAGCCGCGTAATGATGCATATCACATGTTTATCCCACGTTTGCCCCATGTTACAATGGTATTCTAAGGAGTACACAAGCACCAAGTCATCAGCATTGAGAGGGTGACTGATCGATTGGGTTCACCGTTGAGGATTTGACTATGGCTCACACAACCGTTCACCCAAAGAAATCATCCCGGACGGCTTTTGACGCGGCTCTATTTGGAACTCATCCGCAACACACCACTGGTTGTACAGATTTACCTCGTCTATTTTGTCATCGGACCTATCTTTGGGCTAGGACGCTTTGCCTCGGCGGTGCTGGCACTCAGCCTCTTTGAGGAATCATAGCAGTGATGTATATGATGTTAACGTTTGCGCTGTCACTCTTTACCAGTAGTCTGGAGAATCGACTGCGTGAAAGAAGTTAGGTTTGAATTCTCCAAGAAACAGGAAAAAATTCAAAGTTGTGCTATGCAAAAGTAGGATTGATACAATAACTACCAAAGGAAAACTTCAATATGGAAAACACGGATCAAACATTATCACGAAAAAATGCTGGTGTAGGCTGCGATATATATGGGCGCGACCGCTTGCGTGTAGCTTTGGTTGTGCGTGAAATTCTCAATGAATTAGGACTAGCGTGGTATCTTGAGTCTGGGACGTTGCTGGGTGCGTTGCGCAATCAAAAATTCATTCCACACGACGACGATTTTGATATCGCATTTCTGATGTATACGCAGGATTTCTGGGCAGACCTGACTGAACTCTACCAACAGGTGAAAGAACGCTTACCAGTACCACTAGATTGCCGTATCGTCAATACTTATACAGACAAAATCGAAGTATATGATCCGGCATTTGGTAAATTTACCTTACAACATCCTTCTTATAAAGGGGCTGATTTCCATTGTGTAACAGTCGATCTTCAGCCAATGGTTGTCAATGAAGAAACCGCCACCGTACATTCTCCCTATAGGGGCAAACCTTTTGAACTGAGATGGGACCTCGACTCAGTGTTACCATTGAGTACGATTATCTTGGAAGGAGAAGAATTTTTATGCCCCAGTGATCCCAAAAGATTCTTAGAGGGGGAGTATGGAGGTATTGAGCCAGGTGCGATTTATGACGAAATAACAGGTAAATATAGGTCACCGGAAATCAGGGAATCGGAAAAATGTTAATTCAGCGTTTAACCGCCAGCGGAGTACTTTCTAGTGGCGTAAGCATATACAAAACAAAAAAAAACAAGAAGTCTCCTTTGATTTTGAAAGCCAAACAATTGGCCAAGAACAAAAAAGGTGGCAACGTCTTAGTATCTGTTCTCAGTCAAAAATCCTCCCACCAAGGCAAGAAACAAAGTTTCACGCTTCTGACGAAGGTGCGTAAGCGTCTCTTCTCCGATGACCCGATAGAGTTTGAGAGTGGTTATGAAGAGAAAGAACTGAAGCGAAATCTGGGTGTAGCGTTCACAGCACTGGTTCTAACAAGTATAGGCGCGTTACTCTACTGGCCCTTAACCTTTGTTGGCGTGGGGCTACTGATTTGTCTGGAAGCTGACTGGACTGTCAGGGACGGTTATCGGTTCCTCTTTATAGAAAAGAGGGTAGGTGCCTTTCTGAGCGACTTGATGACCTTCTATGGTCCTCTCCTGACGGGAAATTACTTTGCCCTTTCTGTTGGAAAATCGCTTTATTATTCAAACCGAACGATGTTGTGGTATACCGAAGACCATTCAACAAAAAGTCTTGTGAATGTCTTTGGTGAACAGCCACGTTCGATTTGGATTCTTTCTGAGGGTGTAGAAATCGAAATTCCGTTTGAACAACTAAAAATAGGCGATATTGTTGTGATGAGCGCAGGAGAGACAATAGCCATCGATGGAACGATTCAAGATGGTATAGCGACAATAGACCAGCGTGCGCTGACTGGAGAATCTCAACCCGCAGAAAAAGGGGAAGGCGAAGAAGTCTTTGCTTCAACGCTTGTCATCTCAGGACGGATATGTGTACTTGTGGAAAAGACAGGCCAAGAAACGGTGGCTGCTCAAATTGGTCACATCTTGAATCATACCCTCGATTTTAAGAAGACTGTTCAATTTCGCGGCGAAGCCGTCATTGACAAATGGGTGTGGCCTAATTTAGCGTTAAGTGCGTTGACGGCTCCCTTTCTGGGTTTTGCTGGTGCGGTAGCCGTTAGCTTTGCCGCGTTCGGCTACCACATGCGCATCTCCGCACCCATCAGCATACTGAATTTTCTTCGTATCACGTCAGACAATGGTATCTTAGTAAAAGATGGACGTTCCTTGGAGCAGCTCGCCCAAGTAGACACGATTGTTTTTGACAAGACTGGTACGCTCACTGAGGAGGTACCCCATGTCGGTCAAATTTACAGTTGTCCAGGGTACGATGAACTTCTTGTCCTCAAATATGCCGCTGCTGCCGAACACAAACAGACACATCCTATTGCACAAGCGATTCTTTTTGAAGCCAACAATCGTCAGGTTGCGTTGCCTTCCGTCAGTGATGTCACTGTATCCATCGGCTACGGTCTTACGGTTTTCCTCGACGGAAAAGAGATTCGAGTGGGCAGTACTCGGTTTATGGAAATGTCGGCGGTCCGCATTCCGACGTCGATTTCAGATCATGAAGCAGCTTGTCACAAAAATGGTCATTCACTCGTTTATGTCGCTGTCTGTGGACAATTGGCTGGCGCAATCGAACTCAGACCGACGATTCGTGCGGAGGCAAAAGAAATTATTGACTCATTACGCCAACGCAACCTTGGTATGTTTATCATTTCCGGTGACCATGAGACACCAACGCAAACACTGGCCAACGAATTAGGAATTGACAACTATTTTGCCGAGGTATTGCCAGAGGATAAAGCAGACTTGATTGCCCGCTTACAAAGGAAGGGCAAGAATGTCTGTTTTGTTGGCGATGGGATTAACGACTCGATTGCCCTCAAGAGTGCCAATGTGTCTGTCTCTTTACGCGGTGCCTCAACCATCGCCACAGACACAGCCTCCATTATTTTGATGGACGGAACGCTCAACCAACTGAGCGAACTCTTTCAATACGCGTCCGAACTTGAGAGCAATCTCAACACTTGTTATCGTGGAACCATCGTGCCAGGTTTAATCTGTATTGCCGGGGTATGGTTCTTTCATTTGGGCGTTGTCGGTGCCATGATGTTGTACTATTCGGGCTTGTTTTTTGGGGTTTCGAGTGCCATGTACCCGTTGCTCAAACATCAAAAATCCTACAACTTACAGAAAGGTTTTTTTTCATCATGAAAGTAATCATCTTAGCAGCAGGGTACGGCAACCGGATGCGTCCTCTGACCAACACAACACACAAAACACTACTCGAAATTGGCGGACGAACGGTCATTCAATGGATTATTGACCCGTTGCTGGCCAATGACATCACTGACATCACGATTGTAACGGGTTATATGGCGGATACGTTGCAGGCATATCTGTCGGAGACCTATTCGACGCTGACCATTCAATATATCCACAATGAACGATACGCACAAACAAATAATATCTATTCGATGGCACTCGCCTTGGAACAAATCACGATAGATAGTGATATCATCTTGATTGAATGCGACCTAATCTTCGATGAAACGCTTATCGAGCGTCTGCTGACCTCATCCCATGAAAATGTGGCCTTGGTTGACCGTTACCAGAGTGGTATGGATGGGACCGTCGTCCAAGTCAGCGATGGCATTATCACAAATGTGATTCCACCTCATTTGCAAGACCCTGATTTCAATTTTAATGATAAATACAAAACGGTGAATATTTATCGGTTCTCGCAAGAATTTTGTGCCAACATCTTTAAAAAGCTACTGGTCTATTATGCCAAAACGTTCGACAGTAACATCTACTACGAGCTGATTTTAGGCATTCTCATCTATCTGCAACGAGAAGTCATTCATGCCGAGATTTTGGATGGCGAAAGGTGGACTGAGATTGACGATCCCAATGACCTCAACGTGGCTCGATTTATGTTTGATAAGTCGAGTCGTAAAAAGATGTTAGAC
>JBCCFC010001060.1:0-4891 GCA_039029935.1 Chloroflexota bacterium | reverse complement strand
GTTTGGTTTTGCTTGCATTTTTTGTTTTAGGGTGGTTGACCCAATTGGTCATCATGCCTAAAAATTACCAATCCATTCGCATAACACAGTTTCGCAATCAGGAGCAAACATCGTGACAACCATCAACACAAAAATGCGTACCATGACACGTATACTTATCATCACAGGCATTTGTGTCTTGTGGGCCACCGTACCAAACACAAGCCTGTTCACGGGGGCAATCAACATCGCCACCGCGCAGAGTGAGCCAGAACAGAGCAACTTCGACTGTTCTAGGGTGAGTGAGATTCCGCAGATTGAGTGTGAAGCGTTGGTGGCGATTTATAATAAGAATGGGGGGTTGGATTGGCGCGATAATACAGGATGGCTAGAGACTAGAACTCCGTGTAGTTGGGTTCGTGTCACTTGTGACAACAATCATGTATCGGAGCTAGATTTCAGTGGTGATACTACCCTCGGTAGCTTCGGCAAATTTGGCGTTACTGGCTCCTTAGCTGCTGAGATTGGTAATTTATCCAAATTAAGAAGGCTTGAGTTATGGTATAATGAGGTGAACAGTATTCCTTCTGAAATTGGTAATCTTTCTAACCTATGGAGTCTGAGAGTTTCGTTTAATAATTTAAGTAATATTCCTCCGTCTATTGGGAATCTGTCCAATCTTGGTGATCTTCAACTCAGATACAATGAGATTCGTCAGATCCCCCCTGAAATTGGTAATCTTTCAAGACTCTATTGGTTATATCTTTCGGGGAATAAATTAGATGATTTGCCCGATGAAATTACTCAACTATCTAACCTCACTAATCTTTCGATACGAGGCAATAGATTTCAAGAATTCCCCAGTGAAATTCTTGAATTATCCAATCTTGTAGAGTTATACATTGGCGATAACCATATAAGTAGTATTCCACCCAAACTTGACCATCTTTCTAATTTAGAGAAGATTGGGCTCAACCAAAATCAGTTCACGAGCATTCCGCGTGAACTAGGAAATCTTTCTAAATTAAAATCTCTTTGGCTTGACCGGAATGAGTTGACGAGTATTCCATCTGAAATTGGGAATCTTTCTAGCTTAGAATGGCTTGAGCTTCATGACAACCAGTTGATGAGCATTCCACCAGAAATTGGGGATCTTTCTAATTTATATTGGTTTGAGCTTCAAAATAATCAGTTGACGAGTATACCACCAGAAATTGGCAATTTATATAATTTGGAAAAATTCTACCTCAATGGCAACAAACTATATAGCCTTCCACTTGAACTCGATAATCTAGTTTACTTGGATAGATTTCACCTTCGCTATAACGCCCTTACAATTACAAATACGAACCTGCTCGATTTTGTCAACGAAAAAAGTGACAATTGGATGGATACTCAGACGGTTGCACCGAATGGACTATCAGCGGAGGTACTATCTAGTGACCGCATCAAACTAACGTGGACACCAATTATATTTCAGGAAGAGGGAGGGTATTATGAAGTTAGCGTGGCAACAGACAACAATTTTACGGTTCGTGGGACAACGGCTGATAAAACAAACGATAGCTATATACTAACTGGCCTTTCGCCCAATACAACATATACTATCCGTATTCGGACCTATACCCCTGCTCATGATTCTCAATCCAATGAGTTATGGAGCAGATATAGCCAAGTAGTTTCTATTACAACCACTGAGTCAACTCCAACGCCATCCGCCACGCCAACAACAGCAACCAATACACCAACGATCACGCCAACACCAGGGATTACACCTACATCAATTCCAACCTTGCCACCTTCAGGCCACCCAGAGGATGCATATGAAAACGATAATCAATGTGACATCGCTAGCCCTATCGGCACCAACGGCATCTACCAAACCCACACCTTCCACAACGCATCAGACGAAGACTGGATACGCATCAACGCAGTTCAGGGTATGACCTATCGCATTGACGTTGACATCCCCGCTGGTTCACGCGCTGATGTCGATATGAGCCTTCACGCAGAATGCGATACGCTCCCTGATAGCCTCTGGAATGAACCCTTTGCACCAGGTGGACGGCTGGAATTTACATCACCCTTTACGGGTCCTGTTTATGTCCGTGTCAGCAATGTCGATGCCAGTGTCAGCGGTGGTGATGTCGTCTATCGAATCAAGGTTCGCTCTATTGATGATGGGCAAGAGACAGGGGCGGCGATTATTGTGGCAGGGCGTTTGCGCGCGACAGACCTCTTGCAGGACAATATCCATCATGCCAGCGAGACATTTTACAAGGCTCTCCAAGCCAATGGCTATGTCAGAGATGACATCTTTTATATGGCAACGGATTCGACCTTGGTTGGCTATGATGCCCCCGCAACGTTGGCGAACTTGCGCTTGGCGATTACCGATTGGGCGAGGGAGCGCGTGAATTCAGAACGCGCCTTGACGCTCTATATGATTGACCACGGTGCGCGTGACCAGTTTATTGTTGATGGTGTGCGTGGCGACCGCCTCACGCCTACACAGTTGGATGGTTGGCTGGATGAATTGCAAGATGAGATTGATGGATTAAAAATCAACGTGATTCTTGAAATGTGTAACTCGGGTAGTTTTATTGACAATTCTGTTGATGGCTTTGACAGTATTTCCGGTGAAAATCGTACCATCCTGACCTCCACCAATGTCGATGATCTTGCCTTTGCGTCACGGAATGGTGCGCATTTCTCGGATCATTTTATCAGCCATATTCGCCAAGGCCATGATGTCTACAGTAGTTTTGAACATGCCAGAGAGCAGATTTCACTTATCAATGACTTTCAACATCCTTGGTTAGATGCTGATGGTGATAGTATCCCCAACGAGTCCGATGATTTTACGCTTGCGGCTGAACGTGGGTTTGGCTTCCCCGGTACATTCATGGATTTCTGGCCGCCATACATTGTGGATGCAGAAGAAAATACAACAGGTCTGCGTACAACGACCAATAACTTCACCCGCATCATCGAAGCTGAAGTGCGTGACAACCACCGCGTTGATGATGTATGGGCTGTCATCTACCCACCGTCCTATCAACCACCAACCAGCAGCGAGGAACTTGTGCAACAACCAGAGCAAGTGGTGCTCTTGCAGCCAGTGGGTAATGATCGATATGCCGTTACTTATCCAGGCTTTACTGAGACAGGAACCTATAAAATCCACATTCACGCGGTGGATGAGGATGGGCTGGCTGCGGCTCCCGTTGTGATGGAGATTCAGAATGGTTTTGAAAACAGGGTGTACTTGCCAGTGATTACACGGTAGATTGGGTGATAGTCATCATTTTATTGACGATGTAGGGGCATGAGCTATTTCCTTACACACCACCTTATGCCCCTCCATCGTCAATACACGTTACCACATTGCTTCACGTGGTGGCAATGGGTCAACAGTCTGCGCCATTCTATCACACAATAACTGAAAAAGCTCCATCTTGATGCCCCCATACGATTCATCATCCCACAGGTTATTTGTCTCTGCGGGGTCTGTCTCAAGATCATACAACTCACCTGCATCCAACGCATGACAGACCACCAACTTGAACCGTTCTGTGCGCACCATTGTGGCATTAGCATCATCATGTGTCCATGCATCATAGTATTCGCAATACACATGCTCACGATGTGCATTCAATGCGCACCCACCTGTCAACAATGACCAGAAGGATTGTGTTTGCATCCCTGCATAGATAGGCTGATTGGCGGCTTCCAGCAGTGTTGGTGCAATGTCAGAAAGTTCAATCATGGCTGCGCTACGACGCCCTGGCGCAATGGCTTTGGGGTAGGACACAATCATGGGGACGCGGATGGCTGGGTCATAAAAGTAAGCCCCCTTGAGATAGATACCATGATCGCCCAACATCTCACCATGATCGGACATGAAAATGATGATAGTGTTGTCCAACTGGTTGGTTGCCTCCAATGCCTCAATCATGCGACCCACCTGCATGTCAATCAAGTCACACATGGCCCAGTATGCAGCACGTACCAGCCGATGGTCTTCATCTGTCATCTTGGGGTAAGGATACAATCTAGGGTTGTTGTATGCCCCTTGATGATCCATCTGTTGGAATTTGGGTTTGTTCTCCAGTTCGCCAGGACTATAGTTGGGCAAGGGGACATCGCTCAAGCGATCAAGATACCGTTCGAGGTACGCCACAGGTGGGTCAAAGGGGTGATGGGGATCAAACATGTTGACCGAAAAGAGCCAAGGAGCGTCATGGTTGGCGTTGGCCTCAATAAAGTTGATGGCCTTCTGCGCACACCATGTGGTTTGATGGTGTTCGGCAGGCATACCCGCTTCAACATACTTGGAGCCATTGTAGGATGGTGTGCTGTACTCGACGCCCTTCTCACGCAACCAATGGGCATAGTCGCTGGTCGGCCAATGGGGTGGCGGATGGTGTGACCAGTGAAATTCGTCATAGCCATCATTGATCCGTCGCTCTGTCCCCTTTGTAACCGACGGATTGCAGGCAGAAATGTGTAGCTTACCCGATAACCCACAAACATACCCCGCTTCGGCCAGCAGGCGCGTCACCAAAACTTCATCCGCCGGGATAGACTGCCCATTGGCGCGGCAGCGGGTTGTGCGTGGATAGCGTCCCGTCAAGAACGAGGCGCGGCTGGGTGTACACACCGTACTCTGGCTATAACAATGTTCAAAAAGAACCCGGACGATGCGGCGTGGCAGCCAATTTCTCATTCGATGGCGTGGCTACGGACCGGAGCATGATTTATGGATTGATGAGTCGGAGCTTGAGAATGCACAGAAGCTATTGGATGAGTACCTTGCATCAGCCAGAATTGGGTGATTGGTGTACATTAGGCTCAGATGAGATTGCTGCTCGAGACTTAGCGCTAGCAGCAGTCATGATGCCACACATAG
>JBCCFC010001059.1:0-4895 GCA_039029935.1 Chloroflexota bacterium | reverse complement strand
GTTGTATCTTGCTAAATACTGACCTACTAAATACCGACCTACTGAATACTGACCTACTAAATACTGACCTACTGAATACCGACCTACTGAATACTGACCTACTGAATACTGACCTACTGAATACTGACCTACTGAACACTGACCTACTGAACACTGACCTACTGACCTACCGACCTACTAACACACCGACAAGTCCAAATACTGAGATGGGTGGTTGTTGTTGGTTATTGTTATATATTGTGTGTCTACACCTTACAAAATACAAAAATTCTTTCATAAAATTCAAAAAACTTCAACGACAATTCCATTTTGTGTATACACGCAGTTCAGTCGTTGTGGTATCGTATATTTTTGGTATAATTAGCAGAAATGATTATGCGTTAGCATAGTAGACCTGTCAAGAAAGGATACTGCGTGTCTAAAGAATTCAAGAACACAGAATCAACAAAATCTCAACAAGCGGACCAGCCAACTCGCTCCTTTGAGCAAGCTGGTTCGGAATCTGCCTCTAGTGGCGCACAGGGCAAAGGGCATGAAAATGCAATGATCATGTTGCAACGGGGGGCAGAGGCGGGGCGACGATGGCCGCTCGACCGAAGTCGGGCGTTGACCATTGGGCGCAGCGACGAATGTGATATCTCGCTCCCTGACCGCCAAGTGAGCCGGTATCATGCGCGTATTACATGGCAAGGGGAACGATATCAGCTTGAAGACTCTGGGAGTAAAAATGGCACCCATGTCAACGGGCAACCCGCCATCGGCCCCACACCGCTGTATGATGGGGACGAAATTCAGGTGGCATTGCGCTTTAAACTGGCTTTTGTCGACGATGGAGCCACCGCACCGTTGACCGTTGACGATGTCTCTGGGTTGCGCATTGACCCTGAAACCCGTCAAATCTGGATCAATGGTGAAATGATTGATCCACAACTCAGTCTCCATCAATATCGCCTATTGGATACCTTGTGGCAAGCAGGGGGCGGTGTTGTGACTCGCGAGCAAATTGTCAACGTCGTGTGGCCGGAAGCGAGTGGTGAAGGTGTGAGCGAGCAGGCGATTGATGCGCTTGTGCGTCGCCTGCGCGAACGACTGGCCGAGTTTGACGAAGATTTTCGCTATATTGTCACCGTGCGTGGGCATGGGTTCCGGTTAGAGAATCGATGAGCCAACATGCACAACCCAACCTTCGAGAGGTGATTGGACATACTCTTGTCTCACCATATCTTGACAGTCACCCCTCGAAGGGTATGCCCCGAGCGTTGGATCATGAGGTACAAAATCAATTAGGGTTGTATCTGCATATCCCGTTTTGCGAAAAAAAGTGTCCCTATTGTGATTTTAATACATATGCTGGACTTGAATCAAGTTTTGGCCCAATGGTCGATGCACTGTGTGCGGAACTGGTGCGTTGGCAGTCTATCTTAGCCGGATGGGAAATCGACACTATCTTTATTGGTGGCGGGACACCCACTGTTTTACCAATTGATTTGTTGACCAAACTTTTTCACACCATCACCCATGCGTTTGATGTTGCTTCCGGCTGTGAGATTACCTGCGAGGCGAATCCTGGGACAGTGGATCGTGGTAAATTTGCTCACTTGCGTAATCTAGGGATAAACCGTCTGAGCATGGGCGTCCAGAGCTTTCACCCAGAGGAATTGCAATTTCTCGGTCGTATCCATGATACAGCCGATGTCTATGAAGCATTTGATGCCGCACGCAGGGCAGGGTTTGACAATATCAATTTGGATTTTATTTTTGGCTTGCCCAGTCAAGATGAAGAGCAAGCAATGCACAATTGGAAAAATACATTGACTCAGGCACTGTCACTTGTCCCAGAACATCTCAGTCTCTATAGTTTGATTGTGGAACCAAATACGCCGCTTTCTCATTGGGTGGAGAAAGGTACGGTGGCAGAGCCTGATGGGGACTTGGCGGCAACCATGTATGAAATGGCAATAGAGACTTTGCAGGCATCGTCAAATGAATATCGCCATTACGAGGTGTCTAATTGGGCCAAAGATGATACGTTGGTCAGCCAACACAACTTGAAATATTGGCGGAATCAGTTTTATCTTGGCATTGGGCCAGGGGCGCATAGTCACATGCCTTATCACTGGCGACAGAGTGTAGCCAATAATGATTTGCCACGTAAACAGCTATCCACAAAGCAGTTGATGTTTGACACACAATGGCGCTGGGGCAATCGCAAACCGCTGGGTGGATATATGGCGCGTATCCAACGCGGAGAGGCTGTGGTTGATGCCAACGTAGATGAGGCAATCGACCGCCGGACGGCAATGGGCGAGACCATGATGATGGGCTTGCGTCTCGTTGATGAAGGCGTATCTATTGCTGAATTTTATGACCAATATCAGACATCACCCTGTGCCATTTTTGCAGAGGAAATTCAACGGCTACAAGCATGGGGGTTGCTTCAAATCAAAGATGATAATGGTGAATATCCGCAATCGCATGAGTCGCTATCCGAGCAGTTAACGGGACGTATCTGTCTCACGCAGCGAGGATTAATGTTGGGCAATCAGGTATTCGCTGAGTTTATATAAAAAAACGACTATAGCGGATTGAGGAAAGGAACGGATTTTAACCGCCACGCACGAGAAAAATCCGTTCTCTATCCCAAATCCGTTGTAGTATAAAAAAGATACGATAGCAGATTAAGGAAGAGAACGGATTTTAACCTTCACGCACAAAATATCCGTTCCAAACCCAAATCTGTTGTCGTCGTTTCAAGAAAACACAAAGAGAAAACACACAAACCAAACATGACAAGAGCACTCTATCCAGGCACGTTTGATCCGATCCACAATGGTCATATTGATATCGTGACACGTGCCAGCAAGTTGTTTGATGAGGTGGTGATGGCTGTTTATGATGCGCCGCCCAATAAAAAATTATTGTTTAATACCGAGGAACGGCTGTACTTGGCGCATACGACGTTGGCTCATTTACCCAATGTTGAGGTGCAACCCTTTACTGGCCTGGTGACAGCCCATGCACAAGCCTCGGATGCACAGGTGATTGTGCGGGGGCTACGCAATGTCGCTGATTTTGAGTATGAAAACCAGATGGGATGGGCAAACAGTGAATTGGCCCCTGATATTGACCTCTGTTTTTTGTTGTGCAAGGGAAACTATGCCTATGTCAGCTCATCTATTTTGAAGGAGGTGACTGGCTTGGGTGGCGATACCTCTATGTGGGCGCCATCGGTTGTGCTGGAGGCCATGCATAACAAGTTAAGCGATCCTTCTGGTGCGATTATGCCTGCACCACGTCTCAGTGAAGGTGAAGGCGAATTACGACGTAGCAGCAATCGGCTTGCGCACAAGAGCTAGGAGGTGTCTCATCGCAATCTTACAAATTGTTGATCAACTTGCATTGATATTGGAACAAAGCCGCCCCATCCCGTTGTCGAACTTTCGGGCGATTGATGCGGAACAATTTAGCCAACTTTTAGAACGGATGCGTATCAATGTCCCCAGCGCGATTCGTGAAAGCGAACGCACGTTGCGTGAACGTGATGTAATTTTGGCGGATGCCCATGACCAGGCGCATCAGATCATTAACGACGCACGACAACAGGCATTGGAATTACTGCGGGAGGATCGCATGGTTGTGGCTGCGCGGCAAGAGTCTGAACGGATTCTGCAAGAAAGCCAAGCGGCTTCACTACATCGTACACAGGAGGCAGATCGCTATGCCATGTCTGTCTTGCAAGATTTGGCCTATCGTTTGGCAAATGTCTCATCGCAAGTGCAAAATGGGGTTGAGCTATTATCTGATAATATGCGCGACGGAACCATGAGCGTAGATGACGTTAGCTATGACGCTGGGTATCCCGCAGAATATCCCACAGCGGAATCATTAGACGGTAACGACTTGCCAGAGCAGGCTGGTACATCTGGTGCTGGTCGTCATGGCGAAGGAACTTCCCACTACACACAACCCCAGCAATCCACATCTGAGACAACGTATGAAACCTATTAATACTCATGTGCAAACAACAAAGATTGCCTTGTTCTGTGGACAAGAAAGACGTTATCTGCGTACCTTACAGCAAGCGATTCGTGCCAATGTACTCTCTGTTGACATCCCGATTGTGGTGACGCCCGTCGCCATATCACCGTCATCTTCAGACAGCATATCAACGCCACCAAAACCACCAAAATCGAAAAAGAAACACTCACCTCAGCCAGTATCCTCTCAGCCGGTATCCTCTCAGCTGGTATCCTCTCAGCCAGTATCCTCAACAACGTATTTAAGTCTCGCCCCTGTCATGAATGAGCAGAGTGTGCATGAGACAACGGCATTGATCACAACCTTGGCTGAACATGAGCTGGACTGGATCATATTTACAGATTGGCAGACACAGTATCCTGATCTGCCAGCCATGCTCGCCCCGCTCCTGACCCACTATCCCTACCGCATCCTACGTGTTCACCCCGCATCGCCCAATCTGGCTTTTCACACGAGCGACAAGCAGACCACACAAGACGACCACGCTTCTAATGCTGTGGATGGTTTGGGGACTGACTTTGGGACTGACTCTGGGGCTGACTCTGGGACAAATCCGGACAGTGACCCAATTACAGATGCACTTACCGCCTTTCAAGAAAATCGTATTCAAAAGACAGGCGCAACCATCTACATGCTTACAACGGATATCCAAGACAGTGGTATTGTACTTGACACCAAAGATGCATTAATATATAAACAAGACACGCCTGCAACCTTGGAGAATCGTATCCATCAAGCTGGGGAGCAGGTCTTGGTTTCCGCATTACAGCGACTGATTGACGGGGATGAGGATTGGTAGGTCAGTAGGTCAGTAGGTCAGTAGGTCAGTAGGTCAGTAGGTCAGTAGGTCAGTTACC
>JBCCFC010001058.1:0-4901 GCA_039029935.1 Chloroflexota bacterium | reverse complement strand
TGAAAGTTGAAAGTTGAAGAGTTGAAGAGTTGAAGAGTTGAAGAGTTGAAGGGTTGAAGAGTTGAAGGGTTGAAGGGTTGAAGAGTTGAAGGGTTGAAGAGTTGTAGTTAGTTATACCCTCACCACTCATCACTCTTCACTCATCGCTCTTCACTGTTCACTCTTCACTGTTCACTCTTCACTGTTCACTCTTCACTGTTCACTCTTCACTCTTCACTCTTCACTCTCCCCGAAACCGATACCCCATGCCATAGACCGTTTCGATATAAATTGGCTTGGCGGAATCTGGTTCAATTTTGGTGCGCAGATTGCGGATATGCACATCAATCGTGCGCTCATATCCTTCATAGGCATCCCCTGACATCCGCTCCAATAAATCCAGCCGTGAATAGGCACGTCCAGGAGAGGCCATCAGTGCGGCCAATAGTTCAAACTCAGAGGGTGTCAGTTCAACGGTTTTCTCACTTACCTTGACAACACGTGCTGTGCGATCCATCATGATATCACCTACACGTAAAATATCTGGCTGTCCACCTGTTTTGTTAAGCCGTCGCAACACTGCGCGAACACGCGCAATCAACTCGCGTACCCCAAAAGGCTTGGTGATATAATCATCCGCCCCTAACTCCAACCCAAGCACCTTGTCACCCTCGTCAACTTTGGCTGTCAAAACGATGATAGGTGTCTCCGATTCCTTGCTATAGGTTCGGATAAATTCATAGCCACCCATCTCCGGCATCATCAAATCCAGTAGAATCAAATTGGGCTTTTCATAGCGCGCCACATAGATGGCCTCGCGCCCATTAGACGCCTCGACCACTCGATAGCCTTCCTGCTCCAAATAAACACGAATCATATCTCGTAGCTTACGTTCATCATCAACGACTAGAATCGTTTGGGTCATTGTGTATTCTACCTCATACCATTATGGAATCATCATCTTTGTTGAATCGCCTAACACTCACAAATTTAATCCCAATCATAGCATACAAAAAGATTGTTCAGGAATTGTGAAGAACTTATTTAGGATGTATGATAGTCGCATTTGACCAAGATGGGCAATGACCAACACAAACGATCATCAACACAAAAAGAAGGATAGACCATGCCAACCATTCATCGCATGATTTCAAATGAAAATCCCCTTGGCACATCGGCAAACGTTGTCGCCGCCATCCAAGAGGCATCCCATGCGCTTAACTGGTATCCTGACCGCTTTGATAACCCATTACAGAGTAAATTGGCTGACTATCACAACAACGAGCCATATGACCGTGATGCTTACACACGCACCCTGACAGCGGACCATTTTTTTGCGGCCAATGGTGGACTCGAATTATTGGACATGATGGTGCGCACCTATGTCAAGCAAGATGATGAGGTGATTTTGTGTCCACCGACCTTTGGGTGGTATAAAATTCCAATCGGCTGGGCAGGGGGCAAAGTGGTAAACGTCCCCTTAAAACAGGACACCTTTGAGCATGATGTGGATGCTATTCTTGCCGCTATCACCGAACGGACACGGGTTATCTTTCTCTGTAATCCCAATAACCCCAGTGGCGTAATCTTAACCGCTGATGAAATGGCGCGTTTGGTCAGCGGTGTTCCTGACCATGTGATTATTTTTGCTGACGAAGTGTACTATCAATATGTAGATCGAGCAGATTTCCCCGACTCGATTCGACATATTCAAGCAGGCAAAAAGCTCATCCTTGGCTATAGTGCATCCAAAGCATATGGGCTGGCAGGGTTGCGTTTAGGCTATTTACTCTCGTCCCCTGCGTTGCTGGAGCCGATTCTGCACTATCGACGCCCCTTTACGATTGGGCGTATGGTCATCGCTGCTGGCTGTGCAATCCTCGATGATACCGACTTTATTCAGTGTTCGGTTGCGTTGGCCCACGAAGGCAAGCACTATTTTTATGAACAGTTTGAGCCATTGCAACAAGCTGGGTATCTAACCTATTGGCAAACCCAGACCAATTTTATCCTCTTCCGACCCACCATGCCCGCCCAATCGTTGGCAGCTCAATTTATTGTCGAGCAAATGGAGCAGCGCGGGATTCTGGTGCGTCATGCGATCCGCGATGGGTTGGATGACTGTATCCGCATCACAATTGGGTTGCCCGAATCGAACGAGGCCTTTATGCAGGCGTATCATGAAATTTTAGGTGAGTAACATGAGCATTATTATTCCAACCAACACATCTTTCTTTAACACATTGTCGCAAGCTGCAAGCGAAAAACGAGCTGTCTTTTTTGCAGGACTGCCCGGTGTGGGCAAAAGCCTCTATCTACAACAACTGGCGTTGATGGCACATCAGGCAGATCGAGTCATCCACCTGCTGCAATGGGATGTCACCCGCACAGCCTTTGAGACACCAGACCTGCTGGCTCAATATCCTGAAGTCGATGGTGTGACCCATGCGGCCATCCGCAAGGCTGTTGGGCTGTGGGCGCGCCAAGCTGTTCTACAATGGCATCAGACATACCAAGAACCCGAACATATCCTCATTGGTGAAGTTCCATTGATTGGGAACCGTCTGGTTGAGTTGGTGAAACCACAGCAGGATGAGGCTGAAGAACTGTTACATAGCGACCAAATTCAATTTATCCTGCCCGTGCCATCGGCGAAAGTACGTGAAGTCATCGAAGAGGCACGTAACAAAAGCATTGCCAATCCGCAGAATGAGCGAGAAAAGGCGGATGCGTCCCCAAACGTCCTCCAGATGTTGTGGCGGGATGTCTATCGGCTTGCGCATGAGTTGGGGTTGGTGGCTGAACCCATATCAGCGTTAGGGAAAGATGCTGGCAACCCGATTTACGATCCTGCTATCTATGCCAGCGTCTACGAATATTTGTTGCAGCATCGTCATTCGCAAACCATGCTGATTGACATGGTGCTGCCCAAGCAGGCATCGGTGTACGAACTGGATATTGTCAGCAGTGAGTTGTGTGCATCAGAGACGGAGGTTGCTAAAATTATGTCGCATATTGAAACTGAATATTCTTATGATATACTAGATGCAGAAGTTCAACGATGGTATGAAATCTAAATTCAGGGAGGTATGAGTTTATGCTAAGTTTACAAACAGTATCCAGTTCAGCAGAGCAATTATCCTTAATGGATAAATTGACATTGCTATCTCAGCTTGTTGAGTGGATAAAAAGAGAAATACCGTTTTTTTCAATAGGGAAAACACCTGATGATATGTCTGCTATCCCTAAACCTGCCAATAATTTCCAGGACGACTTTTGGAATCCTCGTTCGCTTGAAGAAATCATGATTCAACAAGGGATTACTGAAACCCAGACAATACGTCCACTCGAAGGCTTTGACGACGATGTTGAAGAGATGGTTGCAACAATTTATCAATGGCGCAGGGAGGATGCCGAAAGAGAACAATTATGAGTAATGTAAAAGATTTTGAAAATGTTCCAGGATTGAGATTGCTGAGTTTATGATGAAACTACAAAACAAAACAGCCATTATCACGGGAGGCGGCAGCGGATTTGGTGAAGGCATGGCCCATCTGTTTGCCCAAAATGGTGCCACTGTTGTTGTGGCCGATATTGTTGAAGAAAAAGCCAACGCGGTAGCAGAGGAAATCAACGCAGCGGGTGGTCAGGCAATCGCAGCAATTGTCGATGTCAGCAACAACGAGTCGATGGCGGCACTGGTCCAACAGACCATCGAGCATAGTGGGCAAATTGATATCTTTGTCAACAATGCAGGCATCAGCCACAAAAATGGCCCCATGTTGAACGTGGATGAGGAAACCTTTGATCGTGTGTATGCCGTCAATGTGAAGAGTGTCTATCTCAGTGCCATCCATGTTGTACCCGTATTTCGTCAGCAAGGCCAAGGCGTTTTTCTCAACATCGCCTCCACAGCGGGTGTACGCCCTCGGCCCGGATTGACATGGTATAACAGTACCAAAGGCGCGGTTATCACAATGACCCGGTCCATGGCCGTTGAGCTTGCACCGGACAATATCCGTGTCAACGCGATTAACCCTGTTGCAGGGGAGACACCACTCTTATCACAATTTCTTCCTGGTGAAGACACACCTGAAATTCGACAAAAATTTGTTGACACCATTCCGCTGGGGCGTCTCAGCCAACCGCTAGATATCGCCAAAGCCGCACTCTTTTTGTGTTCAGACGACGCTGAGTTTGTCACAGGGGTGTGTATGGAAGTGGATGGTGGGCGTTGTGTTTAGTGGGTGAGTGGGTGAGTGGGTGACAAGGTGTATCGGTGTATGGGTGACAGGGTGTGTGGATGAGTGAGAAAGTTAAGTAGTCTGAATCTATCGACACACAGAATACTGACTCACAGAATACTGACTCACAGAATACTGACTCACAGAATACTGACACACCGAATACTGGACAAACAAAAAGGGTGATGCCTGTCTATGCATCACCCTTTTTCTATCTCTAAAAAAACTGTTTGATTAACCAACTGCCACCATACTTCCGATAAGTGTGGCAAGTGCGCCAAGGACCAACATTCGGTATGTTAATTCGCCTACAAAGGACTTCATCAGTTTGTCATGATTTTGTACTGTTCGTTGTCGCTTCATCTCACTTCACCTCTTTCTATGCCCTGTTTAACTTATTATTTAACTTCTAGTTTAGTTTATTTTGGTTGCTGCGTTGATTGGCTAACTTCCAAAATTTGATTGTGTTTGTTATTGACAGTATATTATAAGGTTGGGCGAAAATCATGCGACATTTGTCTATAGTTGTTATGCCATTCTGACGAAAAAAGAGGTTCAACCTGACAGGTTGAGCCTCTTTTTTCATCAGAATGGCATAACGACTACGGACAAATGTCGCATGATTTTCGCCCAACCTTATAATATACTGTCAATAACGAACACAATCACATTTTGGAC
>JBCCFC010001057.1:0-4902 GCA_039029935.1 Chloroflexota bacterium | reverse complement strand
GACGCCCAATTTCAATATTGCATACAATGCCATTGAGGTCGCAGACCCAACTTTGGTAGCCTATCTCAACACCAGGGTCCCGGGTTGGATGGATACACAAACGGTCGCACCCGACAACATCACGGTCACGGTCACATCAGACACCAGTATTGTCCTAGAATGGACACCGATAACCTATATCACAGATACGGGGTTTTATGAGATTGCTGTCGGCACCGATAGCGGTTTTGCCATCACCGATACGATAACCCACACAACGGTGAGTAAGTCGAGTAGCAGCTATACTGTCACTGGCCTTTCTGCTGACACAGATTATTTCATCCGCATACGCACAAAGACCGACATCCACGCTGAGAACCCCAATCCGATATGGAGTGGCTATAGCTCATCCCTATCCACGAGGACTTTAACCTATGACTGTTCCGCCACTAGCACAGTCCCTTTGGCCGAGTGTCAGGCATTGGTTTCATTGTATGACAACACAGGGGGAACCCATTGGATTACCAACACCAACTGGCTCTCCTACACGCCTAGCGCACCCTGTGACTGGGCTGGCATAGGCTGTAGCAGTGGTCGTGTCACAGAGCTGGCTCTGGTTGGCTTTGGTTTGGTTGGCGAATTGCCTGTGGGAATGAATAACTTGACCGAGTTAATCCAACTACGCCTGGACGACAACGGACAGTCAAATAGTATGCGGCAATCACACACTGTCATCAATCAGACCCTTGTCTTTCCAATCGAACTCAACCTAGATGGCTTGACCAAACTTATCACGCTGACCCTAAGTGGTAACAGTTTCACGGAATTCCCTACCCCGATTTTGGATTTGACCAATCTTGCCGAATTGGATTTAAGTGAGAATAGCATCAATGAGGTTCCTAACGAGATTGGCAATCTGACTGAACTGGAGAAGTTGGATTTTGAGATGAATGAGCTAACGACAATGCCATCCACAATTGGCAACCTCACTAACCTTGAAGAATTGGATTTAAGCGATAATAAATTAAACAATCTTCCTGACGAGCTTGGCAATCTTGAGGAGTTAGAAAAATTGGAACTCGACCATAATGAAGATTTGGGCGTTATCGTCTTTCCCACCATGATCATCAGCTTAACCAATCTGAACGAACTTGATTTAACAGACACAGGTTTAACAAGTGTCCCTGATGAGATTGGGGGGATGGCGGAGTTGGAAAAGCTGGAACTCGGCCATAATGGGCTATCAGTTCTGCCATCCATGATTGTCAGCCTGACCAATCTCATCGTACTTGCGGTCAATAACAATCAACTCATTACCGTGTCAGCAGAACTCGAGAACCTAGAGGACCTTGAAAAATTATATCTCGATCACAATCTGTTAAATAAGATTCCTGTTGAGTCAGGCAACATGGAGTCGCTGAACAATATGACAGTGCATAACAACCCACTGACGGAAGAAACACCGGAAGCCATTTTGGCCGCACTCCCCATATCACAGACTGAAATCAATGTTGATGGGGTACAGATGAAATCTCTTCCTGTACAGATGCTTTCAGATAGACCCACTTTGACATCAATCAGTCTGGTTGGCAATCAGTTAGAATCGATTGGCCCTGCCATCATCACCCTAACGCAAATTATCAGCATGGACCTGAGCTATAATCGTCTTGAAATCACCAATCCAGCTATAGACGCCTATCTCACCCAACGCGACCCTGATTGGAAGAAAACACAGCTCATTATCCCAAAGAATATAGCGTTTTTTAATCTAACTACTACCAGTTTTGAATTGGTATGGGAATCGATTGCTGAACAGGATGATGACCGTTATTATGTTATTCGGGTTGTTTCGAGTGAGAGTTTTGGACGAACATCATTAACCGTCAGTAATGTTGTGACATATTTTGTGCCTCTTGTTTCAACAGGACATTTTGTCATTGAAGACTTAACACCAAATACAACATATGCTGTGTCCATACGAACAGGAATCCAAGATGAGATGATACAAACGATTAGCAGTGAGTATAGTGAAGTATTGACTGTGACAACCGTGTTGCCAACGCCAACCCCAACTGCAACTAGGACACCACCTCCAACTGCAACTAGGACACCACCTCCAACTGCAACAGATACACCGCGCATTGCAACCAGTACACCGTCACCTACTATGACCAACACACCATCATCTACTGCGACGGGAACAGGTACACCGTCGCCTACCGCGACGAGTACACCATCATCAACTGTAACGGGTACACCTTCGTCAACTGTGACGGGTACACCTTCGTCAACTGTGACGGGTACACCATCATCAACTGTGACTGGTACACCATCATCAACTGTGACTGGTATACCATCGTCAACCGTGACTGGTACACCGTCATTAACTGCAACATTAATACCAACGTCTTTTACGCCGTCAACACCAACGCCAACAATGACGCCAACAATGACGCCGTTTATATCGCTAACACCGACGCCAACATCGACGCCGTCTGTATCGCTAACATCGACTCCCACGATGACCCCAACGCCAACACAAACCCTCACGATGACCCCAACGCTAACACAGACCCTTACGATGACCCCAACACAATCAATGCTTCCTACAGAATCACCACGGGAAGACAATGATTTTTGTGAAAAGGCAAATGAATTGTCGGTGGATGGGATACCGTATACGTATACGTTTAGTGGTTCAGTGGATCCAGATTGGATAGCCTTTACAGCACCGAAAGATGGTGATTACATGATTGGAGCAACGGTCAGCCATGAGTCGCCTGCAGATGTTACGTTGGCGTATTACACAGCATGTAATACCGAAGCTGTAGATATTTGGGATGCCAGCTTTACACCAAGCGCATACATACAAATTCGGGAAATCAAGGAAGGCGAACGTGTTTATATCAAATATCAGAATATTGGTACGAGCGTTCGTAGTGACTTAGACTATACCTATAACATCTCGGTACGTAGCTTATCGACGGAACCGCCAATAGGACCTGTGATGATTGTACATGGTGAAGATCTTGAGGCGACGGCTGATAAAGTCAGGAGATTTTTCGAAGATAAGGGGGTGAGTTCTGACCATATCAAGGTTATTGATGAGAGGTCAAGATTAGGTGATTCCAATAGGTGGCTCAAAAAACGTGTTAGCGCAGAGAAGACCTTTATGCTGTATATTATCGGTCAAGGTGCCGACGACACGGCTTCCATCGCATCCCGAATAAAAATATGGCAGAACGATGATCTTAAAGATGTAAACGTCGTCGTTATTCGGTATGGCTCTAATGCGGATGAGCTAATTCAACAAATGCTTATTAACAGCCGAGCGCAGAATAATAGCCAAGAACAGGATTTCTCTGATAGTTCAAATCGTCTCATCATGACAATGAATGCAACAATGTCAGCTTCCGGAATTTCGGAGAACCGTATTGACTCATCTGATGTGTTGATTCGCCAGCTATATACTGGTGATAACCTTTATGATGCATTTAACTATGTGGCGTCAAAATTCCCGAACCAACTTGTACAATTGGATAGTGACGAAAATGGTATCGCCAATGAGCCTAACGATGTGGTGATGACGACTCAACTCCACTTTGAATATGCCGATTCCGTGATGTTATGGCCGCCTTCGATTGCTAGTGTACCCACGACAACAACGATGGAAAGCCAAGGAAAGAAAATCCAAGTGGCAGTATATGATGATACAGGCGTAACACGAGTGTATGCGGATGTTTATGATCTCGATGGCCGTGTAGTAGAACAAATCGACTTTACACCAAGTTCAGTCGTGAATACCTATGAGATCGTTTACAATAAAGTAGGGCAATACCGTTTTGTGATTACCGCTGAAGATCAGGATGGCTTGCTGTCTGACGAACATGAAATTATCTTTAGTCTGTACCAACTTTTCCTCCCTGTGATTTCACGTTAGTCAAACATTGCATCCCAGCGTGGCAATCTGTGCATTAAAAACAGATTGCCACTCTATTTTACTGAATGCTGATTACCATCCATTCACTTGCGGTAGACCATGCCGTTAAAGCGATATGCCATGTTGTTGTAAGAGTGCTTGCAAACGCGCTACCTCATTTTCAGCAGCCTCAGCCTGTTGTTCAGCCAACGCCCGTTCACGTCGTTCAGCCTCAGCCTGTTGTTCAGCCAATTCACGCTGTTGTTCAGCCAACGCCCGTTCACGTCGTTCAGCCTCAGCCCGTTGTTCAGCCAATTCACGTGTATGTCGCTCCACCTCGGCTCGTTCCTCACCCGATAACAGCAGTGTACCATTGCTATCCCACACTCGTAACCAATCGGTTGTGATATGACCATATGTCCCATGCCAAATACCGAGTTCAATGTCGAGGGCTGCAACGGGGTAATGACCGCGTGTATTTGCCGAAACTTGCCGAAACTGCCCGTTGACCAACTCATACAGTTCTACACTGGCAAGATGCTCTTCATAGATAGCGTAGTATTGCGGTTGGATGATATTTTCGTAAACCCAAAACTTACCTGTTACAGGTGTTTGGTCGCGTTCTTCTTGACCGTCCCCAGAAACAAATTCAATGGCGATGAACGGTGGCACTAATTCTCGCCACAGGACATAAGATTTAGGCAAGTCCGGCTCCACGTCAGGCACAAAAAACCAATCTGGTGCTTCACAGCCCCTTAAAGGGTCGCCACCATATTGATGTCGCCAATAGATACCTGAATCTTGACCGATTTTGTAGCGACCGTCCGGCTGGGCGCGGTCTAGCATGGGTCGAATCGATGTTGTGGCGTTGGTCATGGATTCGTCCAAGAGGGGGAGGAGTTGAAAAAAAGCGAGAAAGAAGATAAGCTGGTGAAATGAAAAATTATGACGAACGCATCAAAAAACAAGAGGCAGTGAAAGCCTATGAAAATAGTGGGAAAAGT
>JBCCFC010001056.1:0-4902 GCA_039029935.1 Chloroflexota bacterium | reverse complement strand
GAATCATGAGTGCTAGTAGCTCTTTTGACACAAAACCATCAATCAATTGTCGTGCATATTCTTTTTCAGAAAACAACCTCCTAAAAAAGCTATCATGCGGATTCTGCACACGATCTATCTCTTTGGATGGCTTGGCTTTTGGTTCTTGATCTTTGTCTTTTTCGTTACCTGTATCTGATTCTTGTTTTGCCATGAAATCTCCTCTGAATTGATAAACAGATATTTGATAGAAGTATAGCAGATATTAAGGTAACGTGTCAAAAGGTGGCGATTGTGGGATTCGCAGCCCAAAGGTACTGCTCACATGAACTGTCGGTGCTGCCGATGACGCCAGAGAGAAAGGGACTGCCCAAAATTCGAGAGAGCAGATACCCTAAGTGTCAGCCCGCTGCGCCCCATCTCAGTCCCCAGCGCTTATATCAAATCAAGCTCTATTGCCCGTTTGACGGCCGCTCGGCGATTCTTTACGTTGAGTTTGCTGTAGATGCGCTTGGTATGTGTACGTACCGTACTCAAGGCGAGCGCGAGTTGACGGGCGATCTCTGGGCCAGAAAGCTCGGTGTTGAGCAAACGGAGAACGTCAAGCTCACGCTCGGTTAGCGGCTCGATCAACGGTCTCGGAGAGGGTTCTTGCGAGGGGTGAGGGGGCGAGAAGGGGCGTGGGGGTGAGGAGGCGAGAGGAGGCGGCCAAGAGTTTGTTCGTATAGTATGGCATAATCCCACGAGCAGCAGCTTCTTGCAGGAGTTGCGCCATTGGGGGGCCTTCATCGACAAAGAGTTGTACGTAGCCCTGTGGTTCTGCCAACGTCAGGGCACACGAAAGGGGCATGAGCGCAAGAGGGATGTCGCCTTGCGCTGCGTGGGCGAGGGCTTGGAGCATTAGGATTTCAATCACGCTCCCCGTCCTCTCTCCATCTTGCGCCCCTTGCAGGAGACGCGCCAATAGGTCCATTGCACCAGTGATGTAGTGATCTACTCGGGTACTCTTATACTGGGCGATGTGCACCCTTGCCAAGAGCATGTGCTCGTACTCGCGTAGATAGCGGAGGTCATCATCAACGGACAGCCCTCGCTGACGTACCCAACTTAGGGCTTCGGCCAGTCTGTCCTGTGCAAGCCATATCCGTGTCTTCGAGGCTGAGATAGGACGCACGTCGGGCAGAGGAGTCCTGCGATAGAGCCGCTGTGCTTCATCGAGCAAGTCGAAGACCGCAGCCCATGCTGCTCATACCAACGGCTCGCTCGTTGATGCAATCTTGGGACCTGATCAGGCTGTACGTCCATCAATTGGGTTTGTAATACATCCGCAAAGAGGTGGTGATAGCGATACCACTGCCCTTTGTCGTCGAGTGGAATGAGAAACAGGTTGCTCTGCTCCAGCGTTTGCAACAGTGTATGGCTGTCATTCCGCTCTGTGACAGCATCGCACAGTGCGCGACTCAACCGATCAAGAATAGCTGTCTGGCGCAAGAAGTGCTGAATCTGCTCAGACTGACGCTGTAAAACCTCTTCCACCAAATAAGCGACAATGTGGCGATTGTTCCCTGCGAATGCCTGAATAAACGCAGAGACATCGGCTCGCCCTCGGATGGAAAGTGCCGCCAATTGGAGACCCGCAATCCAGCCTTCGGTGCGTGCGTCTAACGCTTCAACATCGTCTGCCGTAAGGGTGAGGTTCATCACTTGGTTGAGAAATTCAGTGGCTTCTACAGGCGTAAAGCGTAAATCAGCCGCCCGCAGTTCGGTCATTTGGTTGCGAACACGGTAGCGAGCCAGTGGAAATGGTGGGTCTGTGCGTGTGGTAATGACCAGATGCATCTGCGGGGGCAAATGATCCAATAGAAAGATGAGGGCCTCATCAATCGCTGGCAACGTAATCATATGATAGTCGTCCAGCACAAGGATGAAATCGTTGGCAAGGAGCGTTATTTCGTTGATGAGCGTGGTCAGGATCGATTCAAGGGGCGGTGCTTGTGGGGATTTGAGCAATGACAATGCATCTTTGCCTATATCCGCTTCAATACGCTGGAAGGCAGCGATCACGTAAGTCAAAAAACGATGGGTGTCGTTATCGCGATCATCTAATGAAAGCCAAGCAACGGGTTGCGCTAAATCAGCGATCCATTGACTAATGAGCGTGGTTTTGCCAAACCCCGCTGGGGCAGAGATGAGGGTTAATTTGCCGTGAAGACCCGCGTTTAGGTGCGCCAGTAGGCGGGAACGGCTTACTGCGTTCGCACGAGGAGAGGGGATGTACAGTTTTGTCGCTAAGATAGGTGTTGACATAGAATACCCTAAGCGAAGGTGGGCGTATGCTACACCCCAAACAGTTCTTTGAAGGTTCTCGTGAAATCCTCCTTAGCGGTATTTCTAAGCGGCTTCCCGTGGGAAGGCAGAAGGTGACGAAACTCTAGTGCCTTCACCTGCACGAAGTCAGATGCTTCAGGTTGACATTTCTTCAGCCATGCGGGTCCAACATTTGCAGGACGGAAATAGCCGCCAAGACGCACCACCACTTTGGCGATTGGACTAAAAAAATCATCAGGTTCCCAGTTTTGTAGACTGTCGGCAGAGATCAGGATGCCGCCCTCACGCTCAATCAACAGGAGTCCCTCCGGCATTTTTGAGGTCTTGTAGGAAAATAGCGAAGCACCGCTAAACGGCAGATCCCCGCCAGGTGTCATGGGGTTGGACGTTTCAAGCCCATTGCGGTGTTTCGTGCCTGGCATGGTCCAATACTTGGCTTGATAGCGATTGAGGTAAAATGGGTCATCTAGACCATTTTTAAAATCGAGATGATAGTCCCCCAGCTTGATCACATGTTCAACAGCGCCAAGCGAATCGAGCTTGCGAAGGCCATCTTCATTTAACCGCAGGGCACTGACCAGCGTCAGTGACGTGCCATCTCGCACGATAATCATATTGCGACTGAGCCGCATGCCTGGTGCCATCACCACACTGCCAGGCACAAAAAAGACATTTTCAAAAACTTCTTCGATGTCTCCGTGGATCGAAGCTTTTGGATACTTCTTGGACATAGTCCCTCCATAAGATAGTACTGGTAGTGATATTCACGACTGAAGCTGTGATTACTTTAATTTTCCCATTAAAAGGGAATTATCTCAGATAACAATTGTATTATACAGAGTGATTGAACCGTTTTGCAAATGAGGACACTGATTCTTGAGTAAGCTGCGTTTGGGGTTGCGACCCTATTCATCTCCAACTTTCCCAACCAACCTCATTCATGCTACAATCCATACCCATGAACAATCCTAAAATCTCGACAGGCGACCTCGCCAACAACACAGGCGTCGCCATCGGCGAAAATATCCAGCAAAACATCAACATCTATCAAGGGATATCCATCCCCAACACGAGTCCAGAAGAGGCTGCGGAGGCCCGCGCACGGTTGGCGCAACTGCCTATTGATGAGATTCCAGCAGTGCAGCCATTGCCAGCGGGGTCACGGTTGCCCCTGTCATCCAATCCGCACTTTGTGGGGCGGGAAACGGGGCTGGGTGGCATTGGCAAGACACAACTGGCCGTTACCTTTGCGCATCGTTATGGGCAGTACTTTGCGGGTGGTGTCTATTGGGTGAGCATGGCGGACGCGGCTTCGGTGCGCAGTGAGGTGGTGCAGTGTGGATTGCACATGGCTGACGTTGGCTCTGAGGTTGGACCTGAATTTGCGAACTTAGACATTGAGACACAGGTGCGGCGGGTATTGGGGTTGTGGCAACGTGATCTGCCGCGCTTGCTCATCTTTGACAATTGCGAAGACCCTGCACTGCTCGACCAGTGGCGTCCACCGAGTGGCGGGTGTCGCATTTTGGTGACAAGCCGCCGTCAGCAGTGGAACGCCGCACGGGGCATGATGACACTGCCGTTGACGACATTGACGCGGGAGCAGAGTGTTGCCTTGTTGTTGAAGTTTCGAGGGCTTGATATATCAAGCCCCTACGAGCATCGTGACACCCTCGACGCCATCGCAGAAGAATTGGGCGACCTCCCACTTGCACTGCACTTGGCAGGGAGCTATCTGCAAGCCTATCAACACGACATCCAGCCAGAAGACTATCTACACGAGTTGCGCCACTACGCCATCCTTGCACATGAATCGCTGCAAGCCGAGGCATTGGGCCCTGCCGACCACTATTCGCCGACGCAGCATGACTTACACGTTGGGCGTACTTTTGACCTTAGTTGGCGGAAACTTGATTCGGCAACTAAGGTAGATAATCTTGCACAGAAACTTCTTGCCCGTGCTGCCTTCTTTGCACCCAATGAGCCGATTCCTCGGAAATTACTGCTGGCAACGGTGGACGATGATACGCTCTCTGCTGTACAAAAAAGCCGTGCCTTACAGCGACTGGTTGCGCTTGGGTTGCTGGATGAAGGGGATGATGGGGCATTGCTCATGCATCGGTTGGTTATGCATTTTGTGCAGGGTGTGAGGTTAGATGAGAAGGCACAAGGAGATGTTGATCAGACGCTCAGCCATGAGGCCAGAAATTTGAACAACGCTGGTTTTCCTCGTGTGCTTTTGGCATGGCAAAACCATTTGAGGCATATAACAACGCAAGCTATATCACGCTATGATGAACAATCTATCAACTTATGTAATAACTTGGGCTACCATCTTGATTCAATGGGAGACTACGAAGGGGCACACCCATACTACGAACAGGCACTGGCAATCAGCCAAAATGTGCAAGGTGAGAAGCATCCCGATACGGCGTGCTGCCTCAATAATCTTGGTTCATTATTACATTCAATGGGGGACTACGAAGCTTTTAGGGGTAGGTATTAGGCAAGGAGGGGAATTGGACAAAAAGAGAAAAGTGTGCCTGGATAAGATTGTAAGGGAGGTTCCGGTAAAATAGGAGATTTAGGTATGCG
>JBCCFC010001055.1:0-4903 GCA_039029935.1 Chloroflexota bacterium | reverse complement strand
TGCAGCCAGCACAGCGTGGTTCATCAGTAGCTCCCGCAGGTGGGGTCGCACCGCCATGCCCTCCACAAGCGGGAAGAGCACCCTTAGCCGTGCTGTAGCCTCCCCCAGTTAATATACTCTCCTAAACTTTTACAGGTCACATTATTGATAATATATGAGCCTTTAGTCTTTATCAGACCATTTTCTAGTATCGAGATAACTGCAATACAGTCTAGTTCTGTTAATTTTTGTTTAGAGGAAATGCGATTGTCAGCCATATGCACTAATTCTACTCCTCTCCGGTTCCAGCGATTAAATGTGAAACCAGTCGTATTGTACTGGTCTATTTCCAGTCCGCAAAATGTCTTGTAATCCAAGACGATTGACGTAGGAAAAGATTACGGCGTTGTAAGTGCATGTGCGTTTTTGGTGCGTATAAATTCATTATTTGCTATTGCGAGTAAAACCGTATTTCTAAACCATTAGCCAATGAAAACTATCTACGCCCAGCACCAACACCAGCTATAGCTGCCACCATAGCCCCTTCTGCCACTAGCACGGCCATATGACATCTGCGCCAACGGCAACCCATACACCTTCCCTTACCTATACGCCATCGACGCATATAGCTACCAACATAGTTACACTTGTGCTGACATCGACGAATATACCAACCAGCACCCCCACAAGTGCGCCGACACACACACCAACGCCAGCCAGTACAAATGAACCCATTCCCATTGGCACACCAACAGCCACATCAACACCATTCACCGTTCGCCTGCGAATCGTTGGACCCTTGAGTATACCTACATCTTCAGCAACGGCTAAAACCGCGTCACCTATGCCACCCATTACGCATCGCTACCACCATCTCATTATAGATTGCCAGAATCACCTGCTGGGTGCGATAGACGTCGGGCTTTGTCCTTGCGCTTGACAATGGGGAAGGTGTCCATACCTCTGATGTTTTCACCATTTCATGCAGACACTCACGACATTCATGCCACTGGTACAGAACTAACGGAAACAGAACTTCAAAAGAAAACTTCGGTACTTCCTATTTAAACGGAACTGAATCAATTATCTACAAAAGACTCGCCAAATAGCGGTTTTTATTTGCCTACAACTAGTGTCTCCTACCTATAATGGTGGCGAGATAGACCACCGCGTCTACCCATGCATCTCTGCGCTTAAACGAGCAATCTACAAATCATACACTCATCAGTTCTATTTTCATATTCATTTGTGCTATAATGGGCAAATGAAGTAAGTTGGCTCGATTACGCCAAATCGCTTCTTGAAAGTGGTGGTGATAGTGTGCTAACACTGGAGTAGAGTGTCGTCTATAATGTTTGTTTCTGTTTGTACTCCACATGTGTGTATTCGATAGACCTTATCAGCTTGGCATCTCAATTGCTCCAAACTTGGTGCGCTATCACATCCTGTTAACCAATCTAACATACCATATAGCGGCTGCCATCGTTGCCAGTAAACACATCGCTCTATTGCCACGCAGCCGCTCAGTCCAGCCCATGCTATGGGCATGTTGAAGTTAAGAGAGAAGTCGTATGAAACCAGAACGAAACCGCTGGGTAAATTTTGTGGCCGTGTCGAGTGGACAACAGGCGGAAAAGGAGTCGCCCAAAGAGCAAGAGCGCGAGAACCAGAAGGTCATTGAGTCGTATGGCGGCATATGCGTTGCTGTAATTCGTATTGAGGAAAGCCGCAATATCATTCGTTATGATGAGGCAATTGGTAGAAATGGCGCAAAGGGCGTCGAGGGCTATAGGCAGCTAGATGAAATCATTGCAGACAAAAAGGCAGATTTCGTTGTTTTGCGTTCAATGGATCGTTTGGCAAGAACAACGGCGTTGAGTACAACAATCCAGAGCTTGTGCGAGAAAGCAAAGATCACAATTTATTGTCGCAATTCACGACCTTCCGACCATGAAATGGAGACAGGCAAACGCGATTATTTAAAACAGTCAATAGAAGCGATTTTTGCAGAAGAAGAAAATCGCAGACGCTCAGAGCGCATACAAGTCGGTCAGCGCGCCCGCGTGGAGAGTGGTCACTTTTTGAGTGTTTTGCCATATGGGTATGAGTACAAATACAGCCAAGATGGAGAAAGGCGTGTCGAGATTGTTGAGCATGAAGCGGAAAATCTCCGGTATATTTTCCAGAGCATTTTAGATGGCTTGTCTGTTAACAAAACACTATTACACGTTAGAGCCAGAGGCATAATGCACCGAAATGGACCTTGGCAAGAAATAACTCTGCGAAGCACGTTGAGTAAGATTCGAACGTATGCTGGCTATAGTCAAATGACAACAGGTGATGGTGAACATATCGAGGCGGTTGGTCATCATGAACCGATTATATCTGAGGAGACAGCCGACAGGGTGACTGCGGAATTAAAGAAGCGTACTGGTTTTGGGCATGGTGTGTCTGTCGACACACTTTTTACGCAGTGTCTCATCTGTGGCGAATGCGGCAAAAAGTTAAATTCCGTTGGTAAAGTGGCGCGCACGTTATCGTATCCTGACGATTATCCAACTAGGCGGGTGTATAAATGCAAAAAGTACAAGCATAACCGAGATGAGAAGTATTGGGGCGGGTGCAAGAAAACAAGTGTGTACACGGAATACGTGCTTGAACATGTCAAAAAGGCAATTGAAAAAGTAGTCGATGGTGGTGCGATAGAGCAGTTCATGGAGGAATTAGAGGATGGCAATGAGGGCGGGGTTGATGAGCTAGGAGAGGCCGAAGAGGAATTAGCCAAATGCAAATCGAGGCGAAGCAATATCGCCGAGATGCGGATGGAAGGTGTAATCGAAATGGAGGATTATACACGCATGTATAAAAGGGTCAACAATGATATAAAAAAACTTGAAGAGCGTATATCTACATTGAGCAGTGAACGCAAGTCGCTGGAGTCACCTAGCGAAAGGTTGGAGAGACTGCGTCAGCAGATCATTGATGAACCGATAGAGTTGGCGAAAAGAGACGGCGTCAGGTTTAATGCTTGGTTACGTGAAACAGTTCATTTTGTCATCAAAGACAGGGAGATTATTGAGTATATATACCAGTAAAAAGTCGGTTTTACGCAATACAGGTTTACGGGGCGGTTGATTGCCGAGTATCTCTTCAAGAATTATTGTGAAGATACTGAGCTTAAATGGGCGATGGGTGGCCGCAGCGAATCCAAGCTCGCACAGGTCCGAGCCGAAGTGGCAGATGACTCGATTCCGCTTGTTGTTGCCGATAGCCATGACGAGGAAAGTCTCCGGGCAATGGCGCAACGTGCCCGTGTGATCTGCACCACTGTCGGTCCATATGGTAAATATGGCTCGAAGTTGGTCGCTGCCTGTGTTGCCAGCCAAACCCACTATTGTGACTTGGCGGGTGAGGTGACGTGGATACGCAGCATGATCGACCAACATCATGAAGCGGCGCAGGCGAACGGCACAAAGATTGTCAACTGTTGTGGGTTTGACTCGATTCCATTTGATATGGGTGTGTATTTTGTGCAGAAGGAAGCAATGGCGCAAACGGGTGAGCCAGCCCCACAGATTCAGATGCGTGTCAAGGCGGCTTCTGGTGGGATCAGCGGCGGAACCTATGCCTCCATGGGCGATATGATGGAAAAGACTCAAGAAGATCGCTCCCTGTATCAGGTGTTAATTGATCCATACAGCCTGAACCCAGAGAGTGAGCGGGAAGGCCCAGATGGGCGCGATTTGCAAAGCGTTGTCTATGATGAGGCGACAGGCGGTTGGATCGCGCCGTTTATCATGGCGGGCATCAACACAAAGATTGTACGCCGCAGTAATGCGCTGAGTGGGTATGCCTATGGCAAGAACTTTCGCTACGATGAAGCGGTTATGACGGGTAGCGGGTTTGGAGGCCGTCTCAAAGGATATGCATCGGTTGTGCCACTGGCAGTCATGTTTATGGCAAAGCCGGGGTCATTCTTAAAAAAAGGACTAGATCGCATGATGCCCAAGCCTGGCGAGGGGCCAAACAGTGACAAGCGCGAAGCTGGTTTTTACAATTTGGTCTTTGTTGCAACCCTAGCTGATGGTTCTACAGCCGTTGCCAAAGTGAAGGGCGACATGGACCCTGGATACGGCTCAACGTCGAAAATGATGGCAGAATGTGCAGTTTGTCTCGCCAAAGGTGAAACAACAGATATTAACGGTGTAATTACCCCTTCGGCGGCAATGGGTGATGCATTGTTGAAACGTTTGCAGGACAATGCGGGGCTGACATTTTCGTATGCTGTTGGAGCGTATGCGGGGTAGGTCGGTAGGTCGGTATTCAGTAGGTCGGTAGGTCTGTACAGATGTACCGAATACCGACCTACCGAACACTGAATACCACAACTACATCAACCCCAACTGCACCACATCCTGATACAAAAACACACCCAAAATCATGAGCATGAGTGCGCCTAGCCCCATATAGCGCCAGCGCCAGCTTGTGGGCCAGAGTGCGATCATGTTGTAGAGGATGATGATAACGGCTAGTAGGGACAACGCAAAACCGATGATGGTAGACACGACGCCTGTGAAGCCGAGAAAGGGCAGCACAAATGGCAGCAGGATGTACTGTAATGTGCAGCGGATGGCGGAGAGGACAATGGCCCCACTCAAGGTTTTGGTTGCACGGTCTAGTTGTGCAGGGCTTGGGTAGAGAGTGCCTGTGAAGAGGGACGAAGAGGTGTCTGTTGTGGCAGTGGTGGCTGAGTAGGAGTCTGCAGCCATGATTAGGCCTCCCAGAGAGAGGGTGGCCAATGGGAGAATGGTGGACTTGTTGGAAGGGGTGCCGAGGATTGTGAGGTCGAGAATGACGAGGACGGCTGGTCCGAGGGCTTTGAAGGCATTGAAGAGATTGACGCCGATGGTGGCGATGGCGAACC
>JBCCFC010001054.1:0-4912 GCA_039029935.1 Chloroflexota bacterium | reverse complement strand
GATTCAGGGAGCGCGGATGAGCATTGATGCTAACCCGCGCTCCCTGAATCCGCAACACTATTTCTCCTTACGCAACACCCATCTTCGCAATTCTGTGATCACCGAGTGCTATGCTGATATTCTTGGTTTCCATGTAAAAATCAAAGCTGTAATCGCCGCCATCGCGACCGATGCCGCTGGCCTTGACACCACCAAACGGTGTCGGTAAATAGCGCACGTTCTGCGAATTGACCCACACCATGCCCGCATCAACTTTGTGCGAGACATTGATCGCACGCGTAACATCTTTGGTCCAGATGTAGGCAGCCAGTCCATATTTAACGCTGTTGGCGATAGCGATTGCATCCGCTTCGGTATCAAAAGGCATGGCCGTCAAGAAGGGGCCAAAGACCTCTTCTTGAGCAACACGCATCGACGACGTTGCGTCAGTGATAAGCGTGGGATTGATGTAGTGACCAGCCTCCAACCCAGCGGGGATATCTTTTGGACACTGCCCATCACCCACAGCGACAGTTGCGCCATCATTTTGGCTGATGCCGATATAGCTGCTGACCTTGTTCCAGTGGCGTTGCTCAATCAGTGGACCAATCTCTGTAGCGGGGTCTAGTGGATTACCAACCTTGAGTTGTTTGACACGCTCGGTTAGGGCAGCGGTAAAGTCATCGTAAATAGAGCGTTCAATGAGGACACGGCTACTCGATGTGCAGCGTTCACCATTGAGGCTGTACTTCATGAAGATGACCGCATCCAAGGCTCGGTCAAGATCGGCGTCGGCAAAGACAATCACCGGATTTTTGCCGCCTAGCTCAAAATGAACACGTTTGAGTGTTGGTGCGCCCTGAGCCATGATGTGGCTACCCGTTGTGGTTTCACCGACAAAGGCGATGGCCTTGAGCAGTGGATGCTCAGTCACCGCTTTACCTGCCGTTTCGCCATAGCCGTTGACCAGATTGACGACACCGTTGGGTATGCCTGCCTGATGCATAATCTCATGCAGCCTTTGTGCTGTCACCGGGCTTAGTTCTGCTGCCTTATGCACAACTGTACACCCTGCCGCCAGTGCTGGCGCAATTTTCCATGTACTGAGCATGAACGGCGTGTTCCAAGGTGTAATGACGCCAACAGGACCGATGGGCTGGCGAATGGTGTAGTTGAGATGCTCATCATCGGGCAAGGTGAGACCATCGCGTGCAGAAGCGGCTCTATCGGCAAAAAAGCGATAGTTGGCTGCACCACGCACCGCCGCCTTTTCCATAAAGCGAATGGGTTGCCCCGTGTCGAGACTTTCCAGCAACGCAATCTCCTCAGCGTTTTCCTCGATGAGGTCCGCAACCGTATAGAGCAAATCACGCCGTTTCTTGGCGGGCATCTCTGCCCATGCAGGAAATGCGTCGTGTGCAGCCTGTGCTGCTTGGTCAACATCTGCCGTATCGCCTTTGGCAACGGTACAGATGACCGTGCTATCAATCGGTGAAACCGTCTCAAAGGTCTCACCCGATACTGCTGGCACATGTTCGCCGTTGATGATGTTGGACACACCTCGTTCCGCAGTTTGTGTGCGGTATGTTTTGATTTTGGTTAAGTTGTTTTCTAGTGTTTTTGTTGAAGCCATCGTGTACGTTCCTTTGCGTTGTTGAGTAGTTCTTCCAATGTTGGATATGCAAGTGTCTGATAGGTGGTATCCATCGCTTCAGGTGGTGAAGGCATGTCGTCCAATATCCATTGCGTTAATAGTGATGTGAGTGCATGGATTAGGTAGATTGAAACCTGTCGCAGCGGTATTCCCCAGTGGGTTTCGGTGATGGTCATCGCCCGTAGTTTGTCCTCAAACCGCGCAATCAATGGCTGATTCAAGCTATCAATGCCAACGTCGGATGAGGTTGCATACTTTTTGAGCAAGTCATAATTCTCTTCCGCAACACGAAACAGGGCCAAGCTGGGAATCAGTGTCTGGTGGGTATAGTTCTGAATAGTAGACTCGTTGATAGTAGACTCGTTGATAGTAGGCTCGTTGATAGTAGGCTCGTTGGCTATGGCTTCAAGCTTGATTTCAACTTGCCCCATAAAGCGCTGCGTGACAATGAAACGATTTAGGTCATTTTTATCTTCAAAATGGGCATAAAATGTGGCTCGCCCAACGTCTGCACGTTCAACAATATCTTTAATTGATATTTTCCCATAGTCTTTCTCTAATGCTAGCTCACGCAATGCATTGGCGATCAACTGCTTGCTTCGCATTGCTCTGCGATCTTCTTTCGAGCCGCTTTGTGTAGATGGATTTCCCATACAAAATTCGCTTTCTGTCTGATAACAGACAATTCTCGCAGATTGACGATTGATCCAGCCGTCAAAGCCCGCTAAACTTCATAACTACAAGATATTATCGCCTAACACAGGCGGTTGAACAACTTAATTTGTATAAAGAGATAAAACAAAGGGAGCTTTTTATGACTATTCAAACACCTAGATTTGTCATCGTTATCACGTTTCTGACGGGCTTGATTGCAACGGTATTGGGGCTGTGGGCTTGGGTGTCACCAGACACGTTTCCGGGGCCTTCTGCTGTCGGCGCACCGACACACACGACTTTATCATGGGCAGCGAGAGAGCTAGCGATGGGTCAATCATCATGGATCGCTATTTTTATCATTAAGGATGCCCGCGGTTATGCGGTCGCACTTGGCAGTGCCTTGTTACGCGAAGGGTTGGATTTTACGGATGCCTTCCGTATTGCAGACACACCAGCACGTCTTTTCATAATCGTAGGCATCTCTGTCATTTTGCACTCGATTGCACTCTATATGACGTTCCGTACAATCAAACAGCACAATCAAGCAGCAGAAGCTGGTTCTCTTCAAACGGCTGGTTAGCACAAGAGGCGACCAATTGAATATCGTATTTAATGAGGAAGCCATCAAATACGATATTCAATACGCCAAGTCCGCTATGTGGTTCACCCGTGTTTTAACCAAACAGCCATCTGTGAATTGCCCCGATGCGCCCATGCGTAATACGGAATCGCCGTCACGGTATGCCCCTGGCTATCCCATTGCACCGTATTGACGCCATGCAATAAATCGGCCTGATGTGTCACCGTAAAGTCAGTATCATCGGCAACGGTCACGGCATCAATGGGGTTCATATTATCAATACTCTCCACACAATACAAAATCGGGCCTCGCTCCAGTGCCACCAACCCTTGATTCGCCTCGACAGCCTCATGGCTGAGGACGCGCTGCACGGTCATGGGCAAATCCAACACGACGACATCACCTGCCTGCCATTGACGCATCAACACCGCGTAGCCGTTTTCCAATACGACATCCACAGTCTCGCCATTCACGGTCAATGTTGGGGTTTGGATACCCAGCGTTTGGCCCCCTGACGCATGATAGTGATACAGATCGCTGGGGACGGGTTGCCCTTGCGCCCAGCCGGGGATGCGGATGTGCAGGGTAAATTCTCTGGCATCCTCCGTAGGGTTGACGTTGAACTGTACCCGTCCTTGCCAGGGATAGTCTGTCACCTGCTCGATTGTCACCTGTGTACTCGTCAAGTTGACGGTTCCTGAGCCAGCGACAAAGAGGTTGACATAGAGATCATCCTGTTTTGTTGCATAGACATAACCCAGCAGCGAGGGGATAAAGCGCACAACGTTGGAGGGGCAGCAGGAGCAGTCAAACCAAGGCAGTCGCTCGGCAGAGTCATCACGGTTGAACCGGGTTTTGCCATCAAACGAGAGTGGATTGACGTAAAAGAAGCGGTCGCCGCTAAAGTCGATGCCAGAAAGAAAGCCGTTGTAGATGGTGCGCTCAATCACGTCGATGTATTGGGCATGGCCGTGTAGCAGGAACATGCGTAGATTCCACATGGCATTGGCAATGGCGGCACAGGTTTCGGCATAGGCGGTGTCGTTGGGCAATTCATAGTTTGCCCCAAAAGCCTCACCGCGATGCAACGCGCCAATGCCACCCGTGAGGTAGAGTTTCTTGTTGACCACGTTTGCCCAGATAGTGTCGATGGCCTTGATATAAGCCGTCTTCACCGACTCATCCTGAGACATCGCCGCCACATCGGCCATGCCGCAATACATATAGCCAGCCCGCACGGCATGACCGACCGCCTCGTCCTGCTCCACCACTGGCAGGTGATCCTGCGTATAGCCTTCGTGACCATAATATGCCTGTACACCGCGTTCCTCGGTCTTGCCACGCTCATCCAAGAAGAACTGCGCCAGCCGCAGATAACGCTCATCGCCTGTCACCCGTGAAAGTCGCGCCAGCCCCATCTCAATCTGCTGATGTCCTGGTGTATCATGGATTTTGCCCGGCCCAAACACGTGATCAATTAAGTCTGCATTCTTGATGGCAACATCCAGAAAGGTACGCTTGCCTGTCGCTTCATAATGCGCAATGGCCCCCTCATACATGTGCCCCACATTGTAGAGTTCATGGTTCATGCCCAAATTTGACCAACGCGTGGGTCCTTCCTTTTCTGGGTCCAAAGTCTCTGGTGTATTATTACGCTCGGCAATGGTGCGCGCTGTATAGAGATAGCCATCCTCCTCCTGTGAAGCGGCAACATCAGCAATCAAGTTATCCAGATAGGCTTCCAAATCCGGATCAGGATGTAGGTTGAGCGAATAGGCCGCTCCCTCCATAATCTTGAAAACATCCGAATCATTAAAGAAAAGGCCCTCATGGGGTCCTTCCATCAAACCCGCTGCTTTTTTAAAGTTGTCCAGACGCCCTGTCTCTTCGCATTTTTGGAAGTCATAGGGCACAGTGACCGTGCGGTTGGTCTCCAAACGCGGTGTCCAGAAATCATCTGTAAATGTCACCGCCGTGAATGGCACTGGTGTAATTGGATATTGATTGGTCATGGTTGTGTCTCCTTAAATCAAAAAAAAATT
>JBCCFC010001053.1:0-4912 GCA_039029935.1 Chloroflexota bacterium | reverse complement strand
TTGCCACCATCGCTGTTGTAAAAGACTGCCTACCCAAAAGTGGCTTGCCAGTAGGCCAACAGCACCCAGCATCACCGTTGGCGGTACAGGTGACTCGGCTCCTGGCGTGTTAAAGGCGGCTTCTTGCATTTTGTCAATTTGTTGCTCGGCCTGCTGACTTGCCCACCTCAAAAAGACGGGCAACAGCATCAGCAAATAGAGTGTATGGATAATAAAACGGAACATGGTTCTTTTTACTCAGACTCAGTTGGGCGATGGCAAAGATGCCAGCCATGATACTTGGTCAACCGTGTAATTGCGGATACGTACAATGTTATGTTGGTTGGCGATGTCTAGGGCCTCTTGACTCCATTTTTGCCCCGCCACAATAGAAACGGCATCTAACCCTGCCTTTTGCACAATCCGTGTCCGTGCAACGGCGCGCTCGACATCGTGTATTTCCGCCAGCCACGATGCTTCGCCAATCAGGAAAATCGGTTGGCGCGATTTTTTGACAATGCCTTGCCACAACAAATCAGCATCCAGCACATCACCACCTTCCTTTTCCGTGATGATGCCCATTTCTTCTGCGCGGTCCAAATGATCGCTCAGTTCATTGCGCCCATCACGACCTCGTCGCAAAACACGACCAAAGATTGAGTTGACCTTATTGATGATCTCATTTTCGTAGTTATTTCCTTTCAGTTGAGCAACGGATACCTGTAAATCACCAATAGACTGTTTCACCTCATGCATATCTTCCTTGAGGACCTTGACATCCTCCTTGAGGACCTTGACATCCTCCTTGAGGACTTTGACATCCTCCTTAAGGACCTTGATATCATCTTCGACCCGATCCAATCTGGCTTGGACCAGAGCAATATCTTCACGGAGCAAACGGTTGGTTTCGACCAATTCTTCCAAGGTTTTTTGGATATCAAAATCTGGAAACAACGCGGTCACTAGCTGTTGTCGCCACTCATGATTGTTTTGAACGATGGATAACAAATCTGAAAATGTATTGATTGTTGGATTTATTTGTGTATTCATTGTTGTCAGACCTCCTCTGTTGGCTTCATGTATAACACAAAGGTTTTTAAAATTATACGCAATCGAGTAGATTTAAATACTCAGATAATCGCTATCGGTTAGTATACATCAAACCAAGCAATTAGACAAAATGTAAATTGTCTAATTTTGTGTTTACTGACGACCCAAACGCAAAATGCGCGTAATTTGCTCTAAATGGTCGACATCATGCAAGCCTACCTGCATCACGGCATCGAGCATGGTAAAGTGACCGCGCTCAGGATGGATACCTGTATGGTTCCAGTCATTGACATCTAAGCTTTGGAAAAATTCGATAAAGTGCCTGCGCGAGGCACACAACTCGGCATAAGCTTGGGTTAGTGTCTGTTTATTATACGCCCGCTCAATTGCCAACTCTTCGTGATCATAGGCAGGTAATTGCGGACAGACAAAGGTCAACATCATGTGCGCACGATCTTGAAAAAAGCCATCAAAGTCGCGCAGATGGCAGACAACCTCTAAAATTGTCCATCCCGGTTGACCATTCGCACTCGGTGTATCGCGATAGGTTGTCGCTTCCTCCTGACTGACACTATCCAGGACATGCCCCAGCGTATCACAGGTCTTTTGCATTAATGTAATGTGTCGTGTGTGAATTTTGTTTGGCATTGTTTTTTGCTTTTTTGTTTGTGATGAATTGTTGATTGTTTTCGCCCAAAAGTCAAAGTCTAACATTAGCACAAATTGGTCAATGTGCAAACTTTTTGTCATAGGAAAACACAGCATCTGGCTGTATTAGAAAACCATCTCAATGCGCTCTTGACAGTGAGATTTTCAAGATTGTCCTTATCCCTTTTTCGCTGTATGATAGATAGATAAAGTTAGTCTCATTGCATTAGTGTACAGAGTACTTAGAAATCAAGGAGATGAATTAAATGCTCACTGTCAGACGACAAGAACTTGCCACAATTCCCTGCTTAGTTTTCCAAGACGACCGTTTCACAAAGACCTCTCTGCTTCTGCACTATCATGGCTGGACAGGCAATAAAGGCGATATCAACGCGCCAAACCAGACACTTATGCAGGCAGCATCAGCTGGTTTCACTGTGGTTGCACCAGATTGCGTGGAACATGGTGAGCGGCAGACCGACGCATGGTTTCGTGTGATGTTCAATGGCTGGGCCTTTATCTGTGAGTCCATGGACCGTACACGCCAAGAAGCACCTGCACTGCTTAACGCTGCACTCAGGCTCACCAATGTCTCGGCGCAGAATCCACAGGTGGCAGGAACCTCAATGGGTGGCCTGATTGCGCAGATGGTCTTTGCTCAAGATGAACGTTTTGCCTCGCTTGTTTCTATCATTGGGCGTTCCAGTTTCTATCAAGCCGATGAGTGGTGTCGCAAGGCGCAGGCGGGTACATGGTGCGATGATTGGTGTGCAGAATACGCCACGCAGTCTCATCCAGAACGCTTTGTGGATCGCCCTGTGCTGTTTATGGATGGTGGGCAGGATACAGATTGTCCGGCAGAGGTGGATGCAGAGACGGTGCGACTGATTAACGCGGCGGGTGGTCAGGCCGAACAGTTTGTGGATGACGGCGTCGGGCATGAGTTTTCGGCAGCCATGCGCACTCGCTATATCGAGTGGATTTTGGCACATAAGTAGGAGAAACAACTTTACACATGAATACATACGAACAGTACGAATTTGACCGCACAGGCTATTTGGTCATGCCAGATTTCCTAACACAAGATCAGGTTGCAACATTGGCGAGAGCGGTAGACCTTTTGGAGGCTCATGCACAGGCGCATAAAGACCTCCCGCCTCGCCTGACTGCGCCTTGGGGGTCGGAATATCATCGCAATGATGCGTATGGCTACCATGTCAATGCCAACGATAGTGCGGGCGGGTTGACATTGCTGATTGAGGATTTCTTTAACTTTGATCCAGCCTTTGATATGCTCGTCAACCATGCCAAGACAATGGACTATATCCGCGCCATTGTGCAGGAACGACCGACCATCAACAACTCTGAGTTGCGTGTACGCTACACGGGCAACTTGACAGGGACACACATGGGTGGGCCACTCTCACAGAAGTATCGCTATGGCTTTAACGCCAAGGGCATCGACTCCATGATGGTGCGTATGATCTATTTTGTGCATGATGTGTCTGCTGATGAAGGTGCGTTCTGCGTCGTGCCCGGCACACACAAGAGCAACCTATCGTCACCCTATGGTCGCATCCCTCCACATGAAGAACCCGGCATGATTCCACTGCCTGTCAAGGCAGGTGACGCCATTCTCTTTACTGAAAATCTGCGTCATGGCGGCTTTCCCAACAAGAGCGAGCAGACGCGCAAAACGCTCCATGTCGGTTATGGCCCATTCTGGATGAAATCGCAGAATATTGCCACGATGGAGCAGGATACGTTTATTCTGCCGCAGACACGAGAGCGATATGACGAAGCACAACAGATGTTATTCTATGCAAGACCAGCGCAACGATAAAGGAGAACCATATGCCTGCCATTACCAATGTCGAATTTCGTCAATTTTCAGCCAAACATCGCAATGCCAACCGCAATTGGCTGACCTTAAAACTGAACACCGATGACCCCGCTGTCTATGGCTTGGGGGACGCCAGCCCTATGCAGAACGATGCCGAAGTACAGGGGCTTGTCACGATGTTTGTGGAACGCTATTTGCAAGGCAAGGATCCGCTCGATTCGGAAGTTCACTGGACGACGATGTATCATGATGTGCAGGCACGGGGTGGCCGGCTGGCGACAACGGCACTCTCTGGGTTAGACATTGCGCTCTGGGACCTCAAGGGCAAAATTCTCGACAGACCTGTCTATCAGCTACTCGGTGGGGCGCACCGCAAACAGATCCGCGTCTACGCCAATGGCTGGTACACCAATCCTGGCACACCGGAGCAGAACGCCGAAGAAGCCAAAGCCGTTGTGGATATGGGCTACACGGCCATGAAGTTTGACCCCTTTGGGCAAAAGAATTACTATACGATTTCGTTGGCCGAGGCACAAATGGCCGAAGATCGTGTGGCAGCGGTGCGTGAAGCAGTCGGTCCCCATGTCGATATTTTGGTGGAAGCTCATGCTAAATTTAATGTGATGACCGCCATCCAATTGGGTCAAAGGTTGGAACAATACCGCCCACTGTTTTACGAAGAACCTGTCTCGCCAGAGAACATTGCCGAGCTGGGGGAAGTACGCCGCAAGGTCAACATCCCCATTGCCACAGGTGAACGACTCTACACCAAGTTTCCCTTTGCGCAGATTGTCGAAAGCCACGCTGCCGATGTCCTTCAACCCGATATCGCCAACGCGGGTGGCATCACCGAACTCAAGAAGATCGCCGCCATCGCCGAGGCCAAACATATCACGATGGCGCCGCACAATGTCTGTTCTCCTGTCGGTGCGCAAGCCGAGCTTCATCTCTGCGCCTCCATCATCAACTTTGAGATTCAAGAATATCATGCCGAGTTTTACAGCGACCACTATTTTACCGTCTTTGATGGCTTCCCGCGTCAAGTGGATGGCTATGTGACGCTTGGCGATGCGCCAGGATTAGGGCTGGAGATCAATGAGAATGAGATTGCTGCGCATCCACCATTTGCGCGCGTCTCTGCCAGTGGTGGCACAGTGAGGGGAATCTAACGGGTGAACGAGCGAGAACGTTATCTATAAAAAGCGGTTGTTTGAGGTTTAGTGGGGTAGGTACTAACCGCAAGAGAGAATCATACGGGGACGGAAGTTGTGAAAACTGGAAATACCAGAAGAAATCCGATTGAGAAAACGGATTTTAGAATTCATGCCTTCAACAAAACCGCTAGTAATGCGATGGGTGAAAAAGTTGAGGATGAATTCCAGCAATTCTCAA
>JBCCFC010001052.1:0-4928 GCA_039029935.1 Chloroflexota bacterium | reverse complement strand
CAGTTGCTGATTGCTTAATTTCGTTCATTCTTTTAGGATAGGGGGTTCGCCTTTGATTTACGTTAGCGATTCGTTTGATTCTCGTTTGAGTTCAAATTACTACCCCCCCCTGAATAGTTACAAAATTGATTCAGATGGTTCGGGTGATATTCCCACCAAATAAGTCATCTTTCTTCCTATATAATAGTGAAAGGAACATAATATATGCATAGATATCCAAGAATACAAACCTTGGCCGAGAAGTTTATGCCTGCATTTACCGAGCAGCAATCAGATATTTTAGCCGATGTGATTACTGAAAAGTTTGAGAATAATGTCAAAGTGAGTGATTTCACCGAGTTGAAAGAAATCGTGGCACGTATTGGTGAAAAACAGGACCGGCTAACGGCTGCGGTCGAGGAGTTGGTCACGTCACATCAGGAGATGCGTGAGTCGCAACAGGAGATGCGTGAGTCACAGCAACGGATGCAGGATGCCATTGAAAAAATGAGTGCGTCCATTGTCTCGTTGAATGAAAATCAGACTGTATTGTTTGAAAACCAAAATCAAATGCAAAAAGATATCGGATCGATCAAAGCCACAGTTGGCAACCTGAATAAGAACGTATCCGGTCTTGGTGAGTCGTTGGGATATTCGCTAGAGAATGAAGCCTATCGCCTGTTGCCAGCCTATCTTGAACGCAAACACAACATTAAACTTTCTGAACCCATGTTGCGTCGCTATGTCTATGATCAAGAAGTGAATATCCTTGGGGTTGGCACAAAAGATGACGAACCGATTATTTTGGTTGGTGAAGCAAAAGCACGTTTGGGGACAAACCATTTTGCACAGCTATGGCATCATGTGTCCTTGGTACACAAAGCGCAGGAGGAAGGCGAGATTGCAGAGGGTGAGGTTATCCCGATTTTTGTGACGCACATGGCGCGCCAACAAGCAGTGCGTAAAGCCAATCGCGAAGAAGTGATGATTGTTCACAGCTTTGAATGGTAATCAGGAGAAACAATTATGCGCCCCAATATCTTATTCGTCTTTTCAGATCAGAATAGAGGCGATGCACGACCCGTTTGAGTATGGGCGGTGGGGACCGCGTGGATTTTTGGAATTGGGCAGGCATTTGCGGATCCGGAGAAGTACTCAGGGTGGGGTGTAGGCATCAAGCCCCCTGATTGGTCCAATAAAAAGAGGGGTGGCACAATTTTTGGGACAAATTGCGCCACCCCTCTTTTTATTGGACCAAACTAGCAGATCTCATTCCAGTAGATGCAGACGCCTACCGCCGAATCACCGCCGAATCACCGGCAAATACAACGGCCACTCCTCACCCACAATCGTCACCTCACCCAATACTTCCAACCCTTGACTTTCACCATTGTCATCGGTCGGCAGTGTCAGAATATTGAAGGTGTTCTCAGTGGCAGGGATGGCGGCATCGTCCTTAAACTCAGCCGTCACAACCATGCGCATGGAGGTCTGTGGCTCGCCTTCGCCTGTGCCAACCACGCTGCTTTCGGCGAGATAGACCTTGACCGTGCTGGTCTCTAGTACACCATCGCTACCCACTTGACCTGTGATTTCGACCTCACCATTTTCATCCAGCAGACTGAATGTGCTGACATCAACAAGTCCTGCTCTACCAGTATCTTCTGTTTGAATCTCGGTGTAGCGTACCCAGAGTGGTGAGCGTTCGCCATCCGACAATTGCACATCAAAGGTATTGATGGTGCGCCAACCGCTGTCGGGATGCGTCCACACGATATCGAGTTGAGTCCTTTGCGCTGTGTCTATGCTACTCATGGGCGATTCAACCTCGCTGACACCGACGTTGGCTGCGGTGACGGTCAACGAAACGGGACGAGAGACTTCGCCTGTGGCCGTGTTAACAACATCGACCAATAATGTCCCCGCCTCGGTTAGCTTGTCTGCGGGAATGGTAAAGCGGAGGAAGTTGCGACCCTGTTGTTGTAACACCAATGGCTCACCGTTAATGCGACCAACATGTGTATCCTTTGCTTCTCGTAGGAGCACGACAAAGCGAGCATCGGCTGATCCTGCTGCAAGTCTGCGCGGAGCAAAGGTCGCAATAATCGGTTCTGAGGTCAATGGCGGTGTCAGGATGGTGTCATCCTGTTGGCCGACATAGAGGTAGACCTTGCCCGCATTAAACGCACCATCATCATGTCGGATACTGCTGACCAGCATATCATCATTGCCATCGCCATTGACATCACCTGCTGCACTGATGACATCGCCCAGGTTATCATGCGCATATTCACCTTCGATGATCAAGACAGGTTCTTGTTCAATGCCGTTGGGTCCGCCACTATAGATAAAGACTGCTGCTGCATTTTTTAGCAGACCGTTATTGAACAGGCCACTGACCGCAATGTCGTCAAAGCCATCGTTGTTGATATCGCCAATGCCTGTGGCAAATCGGCCAAATCGGGGACCCGTCCGCTCACCCACATCGCTAAAGGCAACGACGCTCAGGTCTGGTCCTTGCATGGCGGATGCACTATTCACCTCATTGCCAACAGCATCATTGCCAGCGATACCATCTGCGCTGTCATCCCCATGCAGCACATAGGCTTTGCCAAAGTTCGTGCCAGCAGCATCACTAAACTCGGACGAGAAAATGATGTCGCCAAAACCGTCACCATTGACATCGCCTGCCGAGCCAACACTTCTGAACCCAAGTCCTTCCTGTGGGCCTTCGGCCAGGAAGGTAAAGGCGGGTGTTGTGTTCAACCCATTGGAGCCACCCAAATAGAGGTAAATCTTACCCTGACTATTGCCTTCAACGTGGTGTGGAGCCGCCACAATTAGATCATCAAAGCCATCGTTGTTGACATCGCCTGCCGAGGCTGTGGAGAACCCAAAGCGAGCTCGGTCGCCCTCACCCTGAATGATGGTATTGGCTTCAGGCTGGCTTGTTGCCGTCAGGCCATTTGCACTGCCATGATAGACAAAGATGTTGCCATTGCGGGTATACAAGTTTTGGATACCGACGAAGATATCGTCAAAGCCATCACCATTAACATCCCCCGCCGAGCCGACAATGGTACCCAGCCGTGAACCATTGTTGGTCGGGCTGGTGACAACGGATCCGGATTCTTCGGCTAGAGCTGTGCCGTCGCTAAAGAAGACAGAGATAGTGCCAGGTTGAGGGCCGATAATCACGAGATCGTCAAATCCATTCCCATCCACATCGCCCGCATTGGCTGCACCCACTCTAAAGGTGTTACCAAAGGTGGCTGATGTAAAGTCTGCTGTCTGGCTCACGCCATTGCCCGTGTTATAGAAAACTTGCACCTCGTTAGTGGACCAAATCAGGATATCCGAGTGCGTATCATCAGCCCCTTGTCTTGCAGGGCCAACATTGCCAGCAAAGTTACCGCTGTCGATTGATTTGCCCAAGAAGCCATTCACTGTCTGCCCAACAAATGTCTGTTGACGACCGAGCTTGAAGGGTTCGTCCGTTGGTTCGAGCGTTGTGGTTGGGCTTGGTTCGAGCGTTGGGGTTGGACTTGGCTCAAGTGTTGGGGTTGGGGTCGGCTCAAGCGTCGGAGTCGGCCCAAGTGTTGGGGTTGGGCTTGGCTCAAGTGTTGGACTTGGCTCAAGAGTCGGAGTTGGTTCAAGCGTCGGAGTTGGTTCAAGCGTCGGCGTTGGACTTGGCTCAAGCGTTGGCGTTGGTTCAAGCGTCGGCGTCGGCGTTGGTGTGGGAACAATATCAGCGACCAACTGTGCATCGTTGGCATTGATAACAACGCCGAAATTAACGCCAGCGATTTCTGAGACAACGTTGGCAAAGTTGCCGTTTACATTATCAAATGTCAGGAATGTAAATACCGCATTATCCGTAGGCACAAAACTGTCGGTGTCGCTTACAATCACTGTACCATCCAGCGTAGAATCCCCGCGAATCGCCAGCAAATCGGCTGTACCAGACTCGCCCACATCAATCGAAAGTGTCCCCTCTACTGTTTGATGGTAGTCGTCTGTAATATCGAGTGTGCTGATAGGTTCATCCGCAGAACCAGGCGAAACGTTACCGCTATTGTTGACTGTACCGTTGATTGTCCCATCACCTATTAATAGACCACCGAGTATGTCCAGCGTTCCTGCAATTGTCCCACCGCTGAGACCAGTTGTCCCCGCCAACTGCGTATACCCATCGTCAAAGTTGACACGGCTGGTCTGCAATGTCACAGTCCCTCGATTTACAAAAGGCACGATGAACCGTGAGGATGTGCCAGCACTCTTCTGAACTGTGCCCGCATTGTTAAAGGCCACAGGGTTCTCACCCTGTCCCGTTGACATGGTGTTGTTGGTGCGAATGTCAAACACGGCCCCAGCCAGATTGTGGAGGACCGCTCCATCCACCAGTATAATGTTCCCAGTATCCCACTGTGTCAGACCACTATTCTCCAGTGTATGTGACTTGAGCGTTTTGTTTGACGTCGTATCAAAGGTTATCCCTTCGACAAGGGTACGCCCCACACCTTGGATTGTGCCAAATCGCCAATTCAGATGCCCAATGGTGACATCAATCGCCACATCAATGATGCCTCGCCTCAATTGAAGATTTGAAACCCCCACAGTCTTCTGGGCAGCGCGTTCAGTGTCTTGTGCATTTTGGAACGTGACCTGTGTGTTGGTTCCAGCTACAATCAACAATCCCGTACCTGTCACCAATGCTGGCGGCTCTATGGTGTGAATACCTGAAAGTTGGATTGTGCCATCTTCGCCGATGTCAAAGATGCCGCTATTTGTGCCACCGCCGTTAAACTGTGTTGGCAGCAAAGCCTCGACTGTGCCTGTGTTGTGAAAGGGGATGAGAACCTGATTGGTGTTCCCATCGCTCTTGCGCACTGTACCCGCGTTACTGAAGGCAACAGGATTTTCACCCGCCCCCGCTGACATGCTGTTGT
>JBCCFC010001051.1:0-4930 GCA_039029935.1 Chloroflexota bacterium | reverse complement strand
TATAGTATATCTTTTGTGTATTCATCCTCCCATCATACCACACCCCTCTTTTTTGTTCAACCTCTTTCTGACCATTACATTTTTTACCGGAAACTAAAGATACACTATAATCTCAGCTTACCGAATTGTATCGTCGATTGAGAAGCGACAACGACCACTTTATATCATAATCATAAGGAGAGATTTCAATGGCAAATAATATGACACTTCCAGGTCGATTAGGCGCACCGAATATGGTATTGCGCGACGATCCCCGTGCAGACCCACGAATGGTGGCAGCACTTGCACCCTTTGAGATGGATGGGGCGGCGCAACCTGCACCGTTGACAGTGGAGGCCCCGCTAGATGCTCGACTCGCATTCAGCACCGAGGCAGAACCTGGGTTTGAAGGGCTATTTGTTGCGCTGATGCAGAATGTACCATCACCCGAAGGGGTCGAGAGTACAACTGAAACCATTACAGGTGTCGACGGCAATGAAATCATACTCTATATCCATCGACCAGTGGGTGTCACCGACCCTGTGCCCGGTATTCTACATACACACGGCGGTGGCATGACAATCCTGGCAGCGGCTGGACCGCTCTATACACGATGGAGAGAAGGGCTGGCAGCGACAGGCATGGTTGTTGTTGGCGTTGAGTTCCGCAACGCAGCTGGCGCGCTAGGACCACATGCATTCCCTGCTGGACTCAACGATTGTGTCAGCGCCTTGCAATGGATGAATGAGAACAGGGAAACACTGGGTGTCTCTAAAATTGTTGTATCCGGCGAGTCAGGTGGTGGCAATCTGTCATTGGCAACGGCATTGAAGGCCAAGCAGGATGGGATGTTGGAACAAATTGATGGCATCTATGCCCAATGTCCTTACATTTCTAATGACTACACGAATAATGCAACAGGGCTACAATCATTGTCTGAAAATGATACTTATTTTTTGAACTGCCAAATGATGGGCATACTGGCATCTGTCTATGATGGTGCAGACAGCAGCAACCCACTGGCCTGGCCTTATCACGCCAGTGCTGCTGACCTTGAGGGATTACCGCCCCATGTCATTTCAGTCAATGAACTTGATCCACTGCGGGATGAGGGGCTGTCCTATTATCGCAAGCTGCTCGCCGCCAATGTAAACGTGGTGAGCCGCACTGTGAATGGCACTGTTCATGCGGGCGATGTCATCTTCCGTGCCGCCATCCCAGATGTCTGTGATGCGACATTGCGCGATATTAACAGTTTTGCCAATAGTTTATAGACTTATCGCGGTAAGTCGGTAATCAGTAAGTCAGTATTCAGTATGTCAGTATTCAGTATGTCAGTATTCAGTATGTCAGTATTCAGTATGTCAGTATTCAGTATGTCAGTATTCAGTATGTCGGTAAATCGATCCACCGATTACCGACATACCAATTACTGACCCACCGCTCTACCCTACTTTCCCCGACTCCCATGCTGACCGCAATGCACGGGCTTTTGTAATGATATCCGCGTTCGACCATGCCTGCCCCGGTTTCGGAATCAATGAACTGCCAACACCAACAGCCACTGCACCGACCTTTGCATACTCGCCAATATTATCAACATTGATGCCACCTGTAGGCACAAAGCCAATATCATCCAAGGGTGCGCGCAGGGCCTTGATATAGGGTGGGCCAAAGAAATCGGCGGGAAAGAGTTTGACCAGTGGGCAACCAGCCGCAAAGGCATCCTGTGCTTCGGTTCCCGTAAACACACCGGGGAGATGGGCGACGTTACGCTGTTGTGATTTGCGCACAGAGGCGCGGTCAAAGTTGGGCGACACAATAAACTGCGCCCCCGCATCCACTGCTGCATCCACCTGCGCTGCTGTCCGTACGGTCCCGGCACCGACCAACATGTTGTCCCCATAACGCGCCCGCAGTGTGCTGATGGCATCCAATGCGCCCGTTGTGTTCATCGTCACTTCCATCACCAAGACAGGAGCAGCCAGCAGGGCATCCCCCATCTCGATGATATCCGCTAGAGGGAAATCTCCACGTACAATTCCGATAATGCCCATTTGCGAGATTCGCTCAATAGTACGCTGCATGGATTCTGTTTGTATAAGCATGGTTTTTCCTTTATCTATTTTCACGGCTTATTTTTTACGACCGGGGTTTAACAGTCAATTCTAATCAACCGACTTACTCATTTACCAAAGGCAACTGCACCCAAAAACGACTACCACGTCCCAATGCACTTTCAACACCCAATTCACCGTTATGGGCATTCACAAGCTCCTTAACAATGGCTAGCCCTAACCCTGTGCCACGTTTACGACCCGCGCGCGATTTTTCAACTTGATAGAAGCGGTCAAAAATGCGTGGCAGATCATCCGGTGGAATGCCAGGCCCTGTATCGGTCACAGAGATTTCAACATGTGTTGGCACAATCTGGCTGGATACGTCCAACGGTGTTGGTGAGTGGTTTGTAGGACTGGATACCATATTTAAGTGCAGATCGGGTTTGGGTGTTGTGTGGGATTGCTTTGCAACCTCGGGTATGGGTGGATAGGCTGTTTTGGTAACAATGCTCGTCATAAGTTTGGTAGATATAGTGATGCGTCCGCCCGCGCTGGTAAATTTCAAGGCGTTATTAAGCAAATTTGTCAACACACGGTGAAATTGATTGGTATCAAGGGCGACATAAATCGTCGCCATATCGTTGTGTTCTCCGTATGGTTGTTTGGCGGGATGCCATTCGAGTTTGATGTTCGATTCTTCGCTGCGCACTTGATAATCCTCTACGAGGTTTGCCAGATAAGCGTTGAGGTCGATGATTTGCAGGTCTAGGGTTAACTCTGTGCTTTCCAAACGCGCCAAGGCCAAAATTTCATCAACCAGATTGGTCAGCCGATTGGCCTCATCAAAAATAATGGTTGCCGCACGCTGGCGGTACTTTTCATCTGAAGCTGTGCCATCCAATAATGCTTGGCTAAATCCTTGAATACTGGTCAGTGGTGTACGCAAATCATGCCCGACATTGGCAATAAAATCGCGCTGCGCTTGGCGGCTAAACTGCACTTCCTGCGCCATCTGGTTGAAGCTGTGTGCTAACGACGAAAATTCGGTGGGCATATCGGCATCTAATACAACGCGGTAGTCAAAATTACCCGCACCAATTTCCTGAATGCCTGTAATCACAGGATTTAAACTGCGCGACATGATGTTGGCAATCCATATACTCAATAAAATCACCAGAAAGATGAGCAAAAAGAAGACAATAATCCCATACATAGCGGGTAAAGATGCAAATGTGCTGTAGGCCGACGTGGATATATCCTGTTCAGGACGCATTACCACAAGTGCGACATTGACATCTTCAGGCCGCGTGGTTACATTCGTTGATGTTGTATTATTGATAGCTTGATTTCCAGCAATTTGATTGCTAGCAGTTTGACTTCCAGTAGCCTGAGTGCCAGTCGTTTGATTTGGGTCGAGTAAAGATGACACAAACAACCAGCGATCCTCTCCCTCTGCGATCCACCCTCGTTTTGGTTCAGCCACCAACTGTTGTAAAAAGTCTGATGTCTGTTCATTAAACCGAGCACGAGACTGTCTACGTGGATGCCAAGATTGTGATGCAAGGAACCCAGTGGAGTCAAACTCGACCACATCATTGGTGCGGTTGACCAACAAAATACGCAAACCAAAGGTGTCTGCATGTGTTTGCAATTGGGGAATTAAATCTGTGCGCGACCAAGGGGGCGGCACAAATAGCTCATCGGCCGATGTTTGTGGATGCGTGAACTCACTTGGTGTCGGCGGAGGCGTCTCCGAGCTATTTGCTGAATCGCTATTTCTTTGCCCACTATTTCTTTGCCCACTACCGTTAAATTGGTTTTGATCCCCATTTTGTCCTGTTTCGATGCTACGCTCGGGACGACTGACCAAGAGGCTGCTAACCAAATCGCTGTTTAGTCGGTCATAAGTCCGGCTACGCTGCAATGGGCTGGTTGCACCAACAAGCAGTAACACAACAATTATCAGTGTAAAAAGGGCAACAGTCAGATGGGTTAGAATGAGGCGATTCCCCAAACTTTTGAACAAACGATAGAATATCCACTGAAACCCCTTGGATAGGGGTTGCAACAAAAAACGGTTAATCATCACTAACTCACAACTAACTTGTAGCCAACGCCCCACACGGTTTCAATCTGTACATTGCTATGGCTCAATTCTTTACGCAATTGAGCAACATGGACATCGACTGTACGGGTTTCGCCATAATAATCATATCCCCACACCAAATCCAGCAGTTGTTGACGGCTCATAACAATGCCTTGATTCTTGAGCAAACAGTGGAGCAACTCAAACTCTTTGCCACGCAACTGAAGGACCTTGCCATCAGCAGTGGCTTCGTGACGGTCTGGGTCTAGTGCTAAATCACCCAGCTCAATTAGGTTGTTTGCGGCGGCGGCGTTGGGGTCGGCTTGGCGAGTGGCACGACGTAGCACAGAGCGGATACGGGCGAGCAGTTCACGCGGGTTAAAGGGCTTGCTCATGTAATCATCCGCACCCATTTCTAGCCCGACAATACGGTCAATATCCTCACCGCGCGCGGTGAGCATAATGATGGGTACATCACTCTCTTCGCGAATGCGTCGGCAAACCTCCCAGCCATCCAGATCAGGCATCATCACGTCCAGTACAATCAAATCTGGTTTTTCTATGCGAAATGCAGTCAATGCCTCAATGCCATCAGTGGCCGTTGCGATTTCATACCCTTCGGCTGCTAAATACATTTCATTTAGTTCAACAATATTTGGTTCGTCATCAACAAGTAAAATCTTCGTCATCAAGTTTTCCTTATCTAACTTTTGGATACCTACTTTTTTGATAATACTATCATAGACTGTTTTAGTGTACCTTGATTTGGTAGAATATGCCAGAATGCTGGTAAGATAAAGAACGC
>JBCCFC010001050.1:0-4932 GCA_039029935.1 Chloroflexota bacterium | reverse complement strand
TATCAAAAATCAATGAGTTTGTTCCTTTTGTTGAGTATGAATGTGTATAGATAAAGAGGTCACGCTGGACAGTCCAGTGTGACCTCTTTTTTGTGTAACAGCTTCTTAATATGACGGGACACCAAATATTAACAATTGATTAACAGATAGCGATGCGTGTTAGATTTCTGACATTCACGTCATCTTGCTTGTGTTAGAGTACAATTTAGTTATTGAGATAACACATTTTCTACGTCTGCATAACTCATCAATGGGGCCCTTGATGAAAGGCAAACGCGCTATAGCTTAGTGGCTATTCATACGCTTTCAAAGAGGTAATCGCATGATACACAAAGAAGTACATGACCATCAAGGCGAAACGGTCATGGCAGTGACGTTTACGCTACCCAGCAGCCTTTGGGTTGACCACATCCATTTGGTGGGTGATTTCAATGACTGGAGTCATCACAGCCACCCATTGCAACAAGATCGCTCCGGTTCATGGACTACCACCGTGCCATTAGAGATGAGCCGCGCCTATCAATTTCGTTATCTAATCGACAACCATCAATGGACCAACGATGATAACGCCGATGCCTACGTCCGCAATATCTATGGGACGGATAATTTTGTGGTCTTTACGGACATCAATTTTCAGAAATATAATGGAGAGTGAGCCAGTATTTGGTAGATCAGTATGTCGGTATGTCGGTATTCGGTATGTCGGTATTCGGTATGTCGGTATTCGGCATGTAGCTACTGATTACCGACATACCGACCCACTGACTTACTGACTTACCGGCCTACTCCCCCGTCACGGCTGTTGCATGGCGGAAAATGTGCCGCAACCTTGCCGTAACATCATCGGGCAGCGGGGGTGCGTTGAGCGACTTGATGTTTGCGGCCAAGTGGGTAGGGTTGCCTGTACCAGAAAGGATAACATGCGCCCCAGGTTCATCTCGGCAGAAGCGGTAGGCGGCGTCGACAATGCTGATGGCATGGCCTTCATTGACGAGAAAGCCCAGTGGGTTGTTGACATCAATCTCTGTGGGGTCAAGCTGACCTAACTCAACCAACTGTTGCACAGCCTCTTTGAGCTTATCGGGACGGCTCAAGGCGCGACGGACAGCAAACATAATCTGTGTACCGACATTGTCGGTAATCGTTGTGCCGAACACATCCTCACGTGCCGATTGCTGGAGTACATTAAAGCCAACCATAACGACATCCCACAGTCCATCGGCCAATGCCGCTTTCAACATGAGATGGTCAAGGTCGGTGTTAAAATGTTCGGTGATGCCCAAAAAACGGATTTTGCCCTCTTGCTGAAATCTCTGCAAGGTGGGGACAAACTTATCGCGGTCTTTGGCATAATGTTTTGGTTTCACGCCATGCAAGTTGTAGATATCAATATAGTCGGTGTTGAGCCGGCGCAGACTCGCTTCCAAGGCATCTTCCATATCCTTGACGGTTGTCTCTGCGCGACAACTTTTCTTGGTGGAGATCACAATCTGGCTGCGGTCATATCCTTTCATGCCCTCGCCCACAAATTGTTCTGTCCGGTAGGCTTCAGCGGTGTCGATAAAGTTGACGCCCGCGTCCAAAGCTTGGCGCACAAGATTGATCGAGTTTTGATCAACCGCACTGTCATCCAATTCCTGTCCTTGCTGTCCCAAACGGCTGGGACCGCCGCACCCCAAACCAATCACGCTTACGTTGAGGTTGGTACGACCGAGTGTTGTATACTGCATTCAGTTCTCCTTACTTATTGTGCTATTCAATTTCAAACACACGGAATCCTTCATTGGCAAAACAGTAGATGACAAACTGTGAAATTTGTGCATCTGGCGATTCCTTCTTCAAGTCATTCACATACCCCATTACTTGGTCGGCATCTTCATCAAGCACATCAAATGTTGCCAAATCGACATTCTTTTCCTGCATTTTACTTTTGGAATAATATTTAAACTCAATGACCCAGTGCATGTCAGCAAACTTCTCATTAAACTTGCCCACAAATTCCAAATCACTTTTACCGCTGGGATAAGACCGCTCTACATTCCATACAAACCACGTTGAAAGATGTTGTGTGCATAATTGATAGAAGGTCGTGCGATAAAAGTTTTCATTGACCTGCATAAAGATTGCTTCGGGGAGCTGGGACACATATTCATGCCAATAGCAACGAAAGAGGGATTCCAAGTTAGGGCGATGCGCAAAGGCTTGCATTGGTTTGATAAACGGGTCTGTTGTATTTATTTTATGTCTTTCGTTAAAGTATTCAATAAAAATTTCATACATGTTCAGGTTAGGAGATGTAAGATAAAAATGGTCTTGGCGGGTTAACAACCCTAAATGAAAAAAGGAAATCGGGAAGAATCCTTTTGCAAAAAATTGCTGGACATTAAACTGGCTTCCCAACAAAGAATTACTGTAGGAGATAGCTCTATCCACTGTTAACGCATTCACAAATTTCTCAGCTTCATCCGGATTGGCGACAGCCAGCCGTCTGACCCATCCAATATCAGTTCTCAGATTTTCATCCGTGAGCTGAGGTGGGAATTTGCGATGTTCTGTCCAATATCGCAAAAAATACATCAAGATTGTTGTATTATATAGCGAAACACTGTCCTCGTGGGATGCAGGCGCAGCAAAGTGATACCCATTATAGTGCGTTTTCAGTAGCGTATCTATTTCAGAACGCATATGGGCTGGGAATTCATAGTCCACAAAAATTTCATCGAGTAAGGCATCCACCTCCTCTTGTGTAAAGCCAACCATCGCTTCAAATGCAGGGTCAAGGGTGAGAAACGTACCAACATTAAAGGCCGACGCTAAATCGTCAATCGTGAGTGGTAAAATCCCTGTAATATAATTATTTTTGATTGCCCCAGTCTCTTTCCCTTCTTTGAGAACTTTAAAGAAGACCTTTAGAAAGCTGTCATCATCAGTCAGTTCGTCATAGAGATGATCTCTGTGGCTCACAATCAGCCGATTGGCGAAATTATCATACTCATCAATAATCACAAAAAGCTGCGGCCAATTAAGGGCCGTTGTATACATAATCAAGGTGGATAGGTTATCTGATGTCGATCCATTGATATCAATCGGTGGTAGCGCATCCAATAAGGGTGCATACTGAAAACGCAATAAATGAATTGCTTGATTCACCCGCGATTTGAAGCTCTGCTCAATCTCAGCCAACGTGTCGGCAGGCCGCACCGAAGAGAAATTGAGATTGAGTACAATGTACTTATTTTGTTGCCCTGTCGGGTTTTGCCCAATCCATGTGTCTCCAAAAAGTTCATCAAATTGATCTTTATAGCGTAGATCATAGTACGCCTGCAACGTCGAACACATGAATGATTTGCCAAAACGACGTGGACGCAGAAAAACAGGATTGTTGATCCGTTCTAGTTTGGCGACGTATTCGGTCTTGTCGACAAAGTAGCCATTGTCGCGTCGTAAATCGGCGTAGCTGGGTGCAGCGTAGATAACCTGCTTTTTCATAGTTGTGTTCTCCCTTCATCATTATACCATGCCAATCTCACAACACAGCAGGCTCACGCCCTCTAATCTGACCCACAATCTGCGGCAATTTTTCCAACACATAGTGAACCTGCTCTGGTGTGTTGCTGCGTCCTAAGCTCAAACGCAATGCGCCAACCGCATCATTGGCGGGAATGCCCATCGCCTCAAGCACATGGCTGGGGCGATGCGACGCACTGCTACAGGCACTACCACTGCTGGCGGCGACCCCTGCCAAGTCTAGCCCGATGAGGACGCCTTCGGCCTCGATGCCTGCGATGACGAAGCTGGCGTGGTTATTGAGCCGTGCGCTGGACGAGCCTGTCAGCCGTGCGCCCTCGACGTTTTCGAGAATTGAGCCAATCAGTTGATCACGCAGCACTTGCAGCCGTTGATGCTCGGATTCGCGTTCGGACTGCGCCAACATCAGAGCTTCGGCCATGCCCACGATGAATGGCACATTTTCGGTTCCGGCGCGACGGTTGCCTTCGTGACTGCCCCCTGTCATAAAGGAGTGAAAGGGTGTGCCGTCACGCAGATATAAAAAGCCCACGCCCTTGGGTCCATAAAATTTGTGGGCGCTGGTACTCAGGGCGTCAACATTGAGATCATCAACGTGGACGGGGAGTTTGCCGATAGCCTGCACTGCATCTGTGTGGAAGGGGATGCCATAGGTTTTGCAAATTGCGCCGATGTCGGCAATGGGCTGTACGGTTCCCACCTCGTTGTTGGCATACATCACACTGACCACAGCGACATCATCTCCAGGTTCTCTAGCACCTAACCCACCCACGCGAATGGCATCTTCAATATCAGTGGCACTCACCAAGCCATCACTACTCACAGGCACAACGGTTAGCTCAAAGCCAAAGAAATCGCGTAAATCTTCGCCTGTGTGGATGACGGCGTGATGCTCGATGGCGGTGGTAATGATGCGGTTGGCGCCAGTAGCTTGGCGACGGGCAAGGGCAATACCGCGTACTGCTGCGTTGTCACTTTCTGTGCCACAGCCTGTAAATACAATTTCATTGGCCGTCGTGCCAATCTGCTCGGCGACAGTGCGTCGTGCTTTGGTTAAGGCTGTGCCTGCTCGTCGGCCAACGCCATGAATGCTGGATGCATTGCCATAGAACTCAGCAAAATAGGGCTGCATCACCATCATCACTTCATCGCGCACGGGCGTGGTTGCTGAATGATCCATATAAATTTGTGGTTTTTGTTGCTTCATCTGATGATCCTTATTATGTGTAAGTACACCCAAATATGTTTTTAGAAATAAAGCGGAGTTAGGCACTCTCTAGTGCCGGTGGTCGCATTAGAGAATGCTCCCTCCGCTATTTCTAATTTCTTTTTTGGGTTTACTTAATTGTTCACGCTCCTCATCTCCCTTGGCGAGGGGAGATGAGGAGCGTGAACAATTACGTG
>JBCCFC010001049.1:0-4942 GCA_039029935.1 Chloroflexota bacterium | reverse complement strand
TCTATACACATTCATACTCAACAAAAGGAACAAACTCATTGATTTTTTGATAACCCGTAACCCAATCTATCTACAGTATAGCATGAGGTCAGGGAACCCACATCGACCGTCCGTTGTATCTTGGGCGAAATTGTGTAGGGCATTTGCACAGAAAGCCGATGCGGCAAATAATGTAGGAGGTTGGTATATTTGGCCGAAAGTAACACAGGCATCCTGCCTGTAATGTGTGACAGGCAGGATGCCTGTCTACCTATTTATGCATTTGCGCCATCAACCGCTGGCACACCAGGTCCATTGCCTGCGCCACCTCGCCCTGGACCACGACCTCGGCGTCCACCATCACGGCCATTCTCAATGCGCTCAATCAGTGAATCAGCTTGCTCCTGCGTGATCTCACCATCAAACAGTGCTTGGTTGACCTCGGCAATCATAGCCGTCTGCATTGCTGCCTTGAACTCTTCCATCGTCAGCCCAGCCGCCTCGACCAATTCCGACTTGCTCTGCCCTGCCTCCTTGGCTGCTTCCAAATCGGCAACACTCATGTTTAGAATGCTGGCCGCCATTTCCTTCTTCTCTTCACGGGTGATGACCGTATTCATCAGGCCCCGTTCACCGCCTCTCTGTGCCAATGCTGGACGACCTGCTGTATCCCCATCACCAACCGGACCTTGTGCATATGAAACCCCTGTGAAGGTCATGATGCCGACGGTTGCCATTGTGATTGCTGCGATACCGAACTTTTGAAACTTATTCATTGTGAAATCCCTTTCTTCTTCATGTTTGTTTATGATTAACTATTTGTTGTTGCGCTTATGTTTGTTCGTGCGCTTGTCCATAGTATCGCAGGCGGGTGTTCGACGAGTGTGGAGAAGGTGTAAACAAATTGTGGAGAATAAAAAAGACCCGCCATCTGGCAGGTCCTTGTTAATATAGTTGACTTCAATCCAGCGGAATTATTGGAATATTATCAGCCATGTTAAAACAAATAACATCTACTATTGTTATTCTCTTCTCGTAGACACCTGCACAGCAGGTTCAAACTCGCCATCCTCATCCAACACCGCATCCAATGGAAAGAGCGGTCGCCGCGCCCGTGTATGCCCCAAATAGGGCAGATTGGCACTGGTCGAGCCGGGGGCATCGACATTCAACATGGCACTCGCCCACGCTGCAAACATATGCTCTTGACAGTGCGGTGATTTGACCACAACCGCGTCAAATCGCTGTGGGTCTAGCCCATGTGCATAGAAGATTGAACGGTCATAGAGGCTAATGGGACGGCTGGTGACGATAACCGTGAGCGTCGTCGGTCCCTGTTTAATCAACAACACCGCTGTCAACCCTGCATTCCAGAGTGAGCCGTGCGACTCGCTTACAATCTGCCCATCACCCACCGTACGTACCGTTGCTGTCACAGGGCAAGGCGTAAAACGCGCTCGGTCCAGTTGACCACCTAGTGTCACCTCAACCTGATTACCCACACCCGCAGCCATCGCCGCCTGAACCGCTGGCGCATCCACAATCGGCAGCAACACATGCCCAGTGTAGCCCCATTCCAGCAGCCGACACATGATGGCGTTGCTATCACCCGATGCGCCTGAACTGGTGGCATCGGCGGCGTCAACAAAGACAACCGTGCCGCCTACCTGCTCGGTCATGTGACGCTGGGCACTATCAACCGCTTCATCCAGCGAAATCAACGGCTGATGGAGCGAGGTTCGCATCGCCCAAAATGCCTGCGCCTGTGCCAATGCCTGTTCTTTGGCCCATGTAATATGATGGTCATCAACCCCATCAACCACGACAAAACTATTGGTCGCCAAGTCCAACACATCGGTAAAGGGGTTGCCGATAAACATGCCCGCCGATAATCCGCGCATGTCCGCTTCCAATGTCTGTGCATGGCGAATCAACTGCCCAAATTTGCCCGTCTCGGTGATGAGCTCCGGTCCACGCACCAATGCCGGAATCTGTACTCGTGCGGTAACGGGCTTGACCTCGCCGTTGATGATGCGTAGGAGCAAGCGCGCCGCTCGTTGGCCTGTTTCATAAAAATCGACATGCGGATAGGTGTGATAGGCAACAATGGCATCGCTATGCTGCAAAATACGGTCAGTGAGTATACCGTGAAGGTCGAGCGACACCACAATCGGCATCTGCTCACCGACTACCTTGCGCAACGCAGCCAGCAGATAGCCTTCGGGGTCATCCTCACGCCCCTCGCCACATCTCTCAGCACGACCATCGCCAACACCCATTGCCCCATGCATACTCAAATAGATGCCATCAACCGGAGCAGGAGCATTTTCATATGCGGCTTGAAATGTTGCCACAAATTGTTCCGCCAGTTGTGCAAAGCTGTCTGGGCGTAGCGCCCCAGCCGAGGTGATGGCGCGGACACTGTAGGCGGGAATCACCTGTACATCGCCCTTTTCGCCAAACACATCCAATGCGCCACTTATCTCCACGTTGCTGGTGCGGTGATAGGCAAAGATTTCATCGCCAATCGAGATATCAAAATCATCCAGTGTACTGGCAATAGGGTTGAATGTGGAGACTTCCTGTTTGCATTCGCCGATTAAAATGGTTGTCATTGGTCTTCCTTTTTGAATAGGAAAGTATAAAATCAGCTTGTCAGCTTGTCAGCTTATCAGCTTGTCAGCTTGTCAGCCAGTCAGCCAGTCAGCGTGTCAGCTTGTCAGTTTGCTAAAATGCTGAAGTGCTGAAAGCTTTTTCGTTCGTCAAGCAGCAGGAATTGCCACAAAAAACGTCGTGCCAACCCCTTCTGTGCTTTCAAACCAAAGATGTCCACCATGAAGTTCAACGAGCGATTTTGTGATCTGCAACCCCAAACCAGAGCCAGAGGCTTGAGTCAGATGGACATTGCTCGCACGAAAAAAGCTGCTAAAGAGATGGGATTGATCGTCGAGACTGATGCCGATCCCGTTATCTTGAATGGCAAATAACACATAGACATGTTCTTGTGTTGGGGTAGGCAGGCTGTCCGGGCTAATGGATATTGCTGGCGGCTGGCTGGGTGCGACCGTTGTGTCTTCAACTGGCAGCACAGCTTCGGGCAGTTCAGTGAGCATTTTGAGCGTGAGGGTAATCTGCCCGTTTTCATGTGTATATTTGATGGCATTGCTGACCAAGTTGTGCAGAATTTGAACAAGACGTGCTTCGTCACAGAGAACTCGCTCAATGTTTGCATTCACATCGAAGAATATGGTTTGTTTTTTCAGTTCTAGCTGTGGGTGCAGTTCATTGGCAACTTGTTCCACCAAGTCCAAAGCTGATAGGGGGCGTAAATCTAACTCAACACGGCCTGTTTCAATCCGTGTGATGTCCAGCAGATTGCTGGTTAAGGATTGGAGCCGCTGTGTACTCCGTTGGATAATCTCTAAAAATTGCTTTTGATCGTCGTTGATCGAGCCAAAATCGTCTTCAAACATCAACTCCACAAAACCATAGATAGAGGCCAAGGGAGAGCGCAGTTCGTGGGCAGCGACAGATAGGAAACGTGACTTTAACTCATCCAGCCGCTTCAACTCCTTGTTGACATCCTCTAAGGCCGCGTTTTGGCGATCAAGCCGATCACGCAGCAGCCAAGATTCATTGCGCTGCTGCGTCAATGTCTGCTCCATCTGTCCCAAACTGGTGATATTCTCCATATAATGAAGTATCCCGACCACCTGTCCAGATTGATTCGTATAAGGCAGATTGGTCAAGGAAATATAGTAGTTTGTTGGTGTCTCCGGTGTATGTGCGACCGTACTATCTCGTTCCACCAGCGATAACTGTAATCGTGGCAATGTCCCCGCTAAGATTTCCTCAACCTCAGTCTCATAGCCAATAAACTCAGGGGCAATGTCCCATAACGAGATTGTCTGTGGCTGTGCGTTTTGTGGGGAAGCAACCAGAGTGCGCTCAAGTGATACGTCCTCATTATCACCATTGACAGCATCAAGGGACGCTATATCTTGCCTTGACGCCAGAAATTGTTCTAGTGTCTTTTCTTGGATATCGGGAATAAAGGCGAGACCTGTACGTAACAAACCGACATCGCCTCCGATTGTACAAACCTGTAAATCTGTATTTAGGAGTATGTAGGCAATTTGGAGGTCTTGTAAAACCATGTGCGTTACAGTTTTGTGAACCATAGAGAACGTCCTCTATCCTTGCGCTATTATCAATCACTCGATATAGACTTAGGCTAATCTACAAAAATAATTACCTGTGGAGTAGGCAGCACCCAAAGGGTTCCCGCCCTCTGGGTCCTCATGCGAAATATTCTCTGGGCCTTCTCGTGTACAATCTGCAATAGGACCCAAAGGGTTCCCCGTTAGCTCCGCGATCCAATGGACATTTTATTCTGTGGCATGGACTTAGCCGACCAACTTTTCTCCCAAGACGCGGAAAAGTTGGTCTACATTGTCGCCAACTTTTGCGCTGGATAGAAAATAGGGTGCGTTAAATTTTGCGGCAAATTGCGCAATATCTTCTTCTGTTAACTCGTGTTCATCAACGAGATCATCTTTGTTTGCTACTATGATCAATTTGGCATTGGGACTTGTCCGCAACAATATCTTGATGTATTGTTGCAGGCTATCCAGCGTTTCCGCACGTGTCAAATCACAGACCAAGATTGCACCAGCCGCCCCCCGAGTATAGCTTGTGCGGATTTGGTTAAAGGCTTCGCTACCCGCCAAATCCCACAACATCATCGTCAACTCAATGGGTTGTGTACTGCTTGCAGAATTGTTTTTAGGGGCAAAAACAGTCACTGTTTTGCGGCTGACTTTGACCCCAATGGTGCTTAAATAGTCGTCATCGAAACGATCATAGACAAAACGCTTGACTAAGCTTGTTTTCCCAACAGCAAATTCACCTAATAGGCAGACTTTTTTGCTATACGCTGCCAATGGAACACACTCCTTCTATC
>JBCCFC010001048.1:0-4947 GCA_039029935.1 Chloroflexota bacterium | reverse complement strand
TTGCAGAAATTATCAACAATGATTATGTCTATATCGACCGGACGGATAAAATCCGTTTCATGGAAGAATGGGGCAAAGAATTGCTGTTTCTGCGTCCGCGTCGCTTTGGCAAGAGCCTGTGGCTGTCGATGATGATGGATTACTATGATGTAGCGAAGGCTGACCAGTTTGAGCAACTCTTTGGACAGTTGGCAATTGGTCAGGAGCCGACGCCGCTACATAATACCTATATGGTCATGCGTTGGGATTTCTCCCGTGTCCAGTCACATGGCACGATAGAGGAGATTGAGGCCAGCCTGCATGAGTGCATCAACGATGACATTGCAAGTTTTCAGATGTATTATCGTACACTATTTCAAGTCCCTATCCAACAAAAGTCGAGCAATGCCCTGAGTACATTTTCTGGCATGTTGGATGTTGTGAAAGCATCAGGCTATAAGCTCTATCTTTTTATCGACGAATATGACAACTTTGCCAATGAAGTGATGATGAGCATTCAGCGCAATAGCCGAAGCTATGATAGCTTGGTGACGGGCGAGGGATTGTTCAAGACCTTTTTCAAGAACCTCAAGAGTTTTGGGTCAGGGAAAGGCTTGGACCGCGTGTTTATGACGGGTGTCTCGCCAATTGTGATGAATGATTTGACCAGCAGTGCCAATGTCTTTGATGATATCTACTGGTTTCAGGAACTCAATGATCTATGTGGCTTTTGGGAACATGAGGTCAGTGATATGTTGACCCGTGTTGTTGCCGAGAGTAGACGGCTACAGCGGCTATCTGACACAGAACGCACCGCCAAACACGCCGAGGCATTGGAGATGATGCGGGTCCATTATGATGGCTCGTGGTTTACAACCGAAACGATGCCACCAGATAAAGTGGCTGCCCCCGGCGCACGTCTCTACAATCCAACAATGGTTTTTTATTTTTTACGCTATTTGTTGCGCACAGGCGAATATCCTGAACAAATGCTAGATCGGAATCTTAAAGCAGATCGTGGTAAGTTACACTTTATCGCTGGATATGAGAGTGGGCGGGAGGTGATTGTCGATGCGTTGAATACAGAAAAAGATGTCAGCGTACCTGAAATCGGGACAGAGTTTGGTGCAGAGGAAATGATGCTAGAAGATATGCGCCAAAAACGACTGGCTTCCTTACTCTGTTACTTGGGTGCATTGACAATTAATCGTAGAGATAAGGGGCGACAAATTTTACTCGCCATCCCCAACTTGGTGATGCAGAAAACCTATGCCGAACGTATTCTACAGATGGCCTTTCCAAAAGGCAATGTGATGAAGCAGGGTGAGCTGGCAGCGGAGGCACTTCTTCGCCAAGGGAATATCGAGCCTCTCTGTGACTTTATCGAGGCTAATCACATGGCCGTTTATAGTAATCGTGACTATCCAGAGTTCAAGGAATTGACACTCAAGAGCATTTTCATTGCGATGCTGTACTACCATCTGGGCTATACGCTCCATTCTGAGCCAGAACTAAACTGACGCTATGGAGATTTGGTGTTGTTATTGCGTCCAGAGATGCAGCAGTCAGGGTGGTTCAACCTGCTCTTTGAGTTTAAACAATTGTCGCTCAAAAAAATTGTGGAAGCGTCAGAAGAGGTTGAGTCTGCCAACAAGAAAAAGTCGAAAAACAAAGAGCCGTTGTCGGGGGCAGAGGTAAAGGGCAAGAGTCGAGATGAACTGTTGGCGATTCCCGCTGTGCGGGCAGAGATTACACAGGCAAAATCGCAGCTAGGTCACTATCAACAAGTCCTCTATGAGAAATATGGCACAGCGTTGAAACTGCGCTCCTTTGCTGTTGTTGGCATTGGGGTTGGGCGGGTTGTTTGGGAGATATATTGATACCCAAATTAGCATGATTACTGCAATAAAGTAGATGTTATTCCGTTGCAATCGCAGCCGTTTTTGTGTTAGATTCAACATCTATCCACATCAAGTGTCCATCTGTCGCGACATGCACACGCCCATGTAAGTCATTCCGCAACACATATAAGCCATCCAGCAGTTCTAATATCTCTCTAGTCGGATGCCCATATGTGTTTTCACCTACCTGAATCACCGCCACGCTTGGGTTGACACTCGCCAAAAAGTCATCCCCCGTGCTACTGTTGCTGCCATGATGCCCAACTTTCAGAATGGTCGATGCCAGTGGTAGCTCCTGTGTCAACCACACATCCTCGCTGGACAAGCCTGCATCCCCTGTCAATAACACGCTAAAATTTCCATAGACCAACTTGGCAACCAGTGAATTTTCATTGTCAAAATCATCGGTGGCAAAGCCTGCTTCTGGCGGCCAGAAGAACCACAGTGCGACGCCATCACCAAGGTCAATCCAGCCGCCTGCGGAGAAGGGGGCAATTTGGACACCATTGGCCGTGAGCTTATCCACCCATTCATTGGCATCAGGTTTGTCGAGTGCAACGGGTGCATGAAGTGCCTGCGTGACTTGGTAGCGGGCGGGAACGTGTATCTGCGCATCCATGTGGTCGCCGTCGGGATGACTCAAGAGCAGCATGTCAATGTCACGGTCCCAATAGGGCATCACCTCCCCCAATTCAGCAAAAAGTTGTTGGGGGCTGATGCCGCCGTCAATGAGGATTTGACGGCCTGATGGCGTTTGGATGAAGATGCCATCTCCCTGTCCAATATCGAGAAAGTGGACATGCAGACGGCCATCTGGTTGTGTCCATACCCTGAGCCAAATGATAAGACACATCACTGCCAGCACACCTATTGTGACAGGTACAAAAATATGTTTTATCCACTGATGAAAACGCCAACGAAACATTATATGGCTCCAATTCCTCAATGTTTTCATAATAGGTTGACGCCAATGAAGTAGTCCAATCAACCCATAAGTTAAAGTGAGTGCTATCAAACTATAACGGAAATTCGAGTTAGCGGGGTCAGGAAATAGGATAACCCACTCGGCCATTGGCAACTGCGCCGTCCACTCGACCATAAACACTGTCCATACTAGGCTCAACCAAGGAATCCATAAAATTACTTGTGCTACCCACTCTAATCCTATTACACCTATAACAATTCCTAAACTGCCCCACAACATAATGAAAGGTTGAACAGGGGCAATAAGCAGATTAGAAATAAGTGGTGCGAGAATTGATACAACCCTGAAACGGTCGAAATAATAAAGTATAAGTGGCAACGTTGAAATATTTGCTGCAATGGTGATGAGTAGTCCATCCTCAATCAGCCCGACAAACCATTTGCGGATGCCCCCGACAAGTGTATTGGTGGAGTATTGCCCGGCAAGCATACCTCCTTGGAATCCGGGAACAATGGCCGCAAACGCATTGGTGACACCGGGCGAGAAAAGTATTAGCCCCGCTGTCGCTGCGCTGCTCAACTGAAAGCCGACATCCCACAAGGTCAACGGGTTGATCAGCGTCATCACTGCACAGGCGGTTGCAAGGCTCACTATTGCCGTATTCCGTCGCCCCAGCGAAATTGCCGTGACATACAATCCACCCATCAACGCCGCCCGTAGCACCGCCGCATCACCACCCACAATCATCGCATAGACAGCAATGCCCAATAGTGTTGGGATGAGCGCGCGACGTCGCCCCACAGCCCGTTGTGCGATGTACATGATGACCGCTGCGATCAGACTGACGTTGCTCCCAGAGATAACAATCGTATGGCTTGTCCCTGTCAAATTAAACTTATCATACAACTCATCAGGGATACCCGCTTCAATGCCCAGCAACATACCGTTGGCTAACGACGCATATGGCTCTGGCAGCAAACGGTTGATGACTTTTTCACCGCTTTCTCGAAACGTATACAAGGCTCGACGGATTGCATTATCCTCTGGCGGTGCATGAACAATTTGAATCTTAGGACTATAGATAAGGCTGTGGATATCTTTGCGCGCTAGATATTCACGATAATTGAAATCCTCAAATACAGGTGGAGTCACCAATCGGCCATGAATTGATACGTTTTGTCCATATCTGTAAAATACACGAATATCCGTATTCAATCGTGCTTTACCAGCTATATCAAACCGATTCCCTTGTGTATCAAACAGTGATTCCACTGTCACCACCATAGTCTGCTTATTATCCTCTACCAACGGATAGCTGCTCACATAAGCGACCAACGTAACTTGGGGCGCACCGCGATCATAGGCACTGTCGGCAGGCAAGTTGTAATAGGCAAGGTCGTCTGGTGTTAAACACGGTTCAAGCGGGTTGCTGGCAAAGCGAAAAATGCCCATGAGTACGCATAGACTCAGTGCAACCCAGAATGCAGATGATTGCCCCTGGCGTGGAATGGCAAACCCTGCACTGGTGGGCCAGCGGAGTAATTTTGATAGATGTCGTTCTGATATAAAGTTGAGTAACGGTGTGAACGGCAGACAGGCAAGGGATATCCACCAGAGCCATGTCGGTGTGTTGCAGTCAATGATGCCTGCCAGCCACAGTTGGCGTCCCGCTTCGATGCCGATTAGATAGATGATGGCGAGATAGAGTAGGGTCATGGTGTGTCCGACGCAATAGTGCTAATGTTTGAGATTTGTTTTATGTCAGCTCAACAAGTATACGCAATAAATCATATACCTGACCTAATACAGAATACGGTTGTAAATCACGGATGATAACGGCTTCATCGCGTTTGAGAAGTCCAAATTGCCATTGGTGTCCGGTCGTAACCGCACCATAGAGCTGACTCTGGTTGACTTGCTCGGCCACGCCAATCATTTCGGCACCGAGTTGACGAAATCCACGTTCAATTTCGTCGTGCTTGGCCTCAATGACGACTACTGCAGTGGACCCCTCTAAAACATAGTCAACATTTCCACGCAGGCGGGTTGCTTTGACAGAGTACTCAACATTAATAATTGTATCAGGCTTTGTTTCAATTAAATCCAGAAGCTCCGACAAAATATGGGCGACAATAAACTCTC
>JBCCFC010001047.1:0-4960 GCA_039029935.1 Chloroflexota bacterium | reverse complement strand
TTTCTTGCCTTCGCAGTTTTGCCCTCAACATTCTTCGGCATAATGGCATTTCCAATGTTCGTCTTGCTATTTTTCGCAATAGCATGGATATTTACCATCTTCTTGATTATCAGGGCGTTCTTTAGAACTGAACAGCCCTGACCAATAGAGGATTTGGCGCGTGATATTATCGCCATTTAATTCGTTGACATATTTGCCATACTCTTCGTCATAGTGTTCGCGCAACGCCCCCTGAAGATCGGTCAACTCAAACTCAACCACTTCCTCAACAGCATTGGGGTCGGGGAATCTTTGTACGGCAGGGGATGCACTAAACATGATGCTTTCAATCGAAAAGGGATAGCCCTGTGTGGTATCCACAATGTTCTCTGCAAGGTCTTCTGTGACCGGAATGCCTGTATAGTCCCCAACCGGAAGACCATCTTGGCGGCATGTTCGAGGTCAAGCGGCCCGACATGGGTACGCCAGAAGCGACCTGACAAGAGTCCACCTAGTGCTTCCTCACGTAACATGGAGACAGAGGAGCTGGAAACCAGCAGTGGTGCATCCCAACTTTCTGCTGCTCGCTGGAATGAATCGGTGATATCCATGATACGATTATCTTCGGGATACATTACCTCTGTCAGTACTTGGAACTCATCAATCATGACGAGCATAGGTGTCTCTTTCCTGCGCGCATGACCAGCCAGAAAATTAACTGCCCATTGGACAACACTATGTGAAGGGATGCGCGACCTCTCCAGAATTAATTTATGATGCGCAAACCAGTCTAGCGTAATTTCATCAGAAAGTTCCTCAGCCAGTTTCTGTGGTGTAAAATAGTCTACATGTGCGTCCTGAAATTCAGGTCGTTTATATTTGAACACAAGATAGCTGCGTACAGCCCCGGCCACAAACTCCTCGGCAAATTGCTTTGCTGTAATCGGTTCTTTTTTATGTAAATAGTCCGCAAAGGTAATATAAATCGGCATCACTCGCTCTTGTTCAAAATAGAGCCGATTGTACAATTTTGCCATAATGGTTGATTTGCCTGTGCGCCGCAGCCCTGTAATTGAGCGGCTCCCTTTTGTTGGGATTTTACATGCCCAATTCCACAGTAGGTTGAGTTGGTCTTTGCGATTGACAAACCAGTCACCAGCAGGGTCGTGTAATGGGGCATTGGGATATTGTTTGTTCCATATGTTCATATCGGTCCTCCTTAGACTCAATTCAGCTCGCATGATTGAGTCCTTTCCAAGTGTTTTGCGTTCAAATTGAATCTTGTCGGCAAAGTGCCTCTAATATTTCCTCCACAAAATTCGCTCAAACCCCAACCCCACAATCGCATAACAGCGCAAATTTAAATCATCCCCATGCTTTTTCACCAAGTGGTCCCGATACGCATCCAACTGTGTCTCATCAAACGCCGCTTTCACCGAACTCAATCGGGTCAGTTCTTCCTCACTGCGACTTTTCAACTCTTTCTGTGTCAACTCGCGCAGTTTGCCATCGGCCTTCTTCTCGGTAATCTTGCTGCGTTTGACATACTTAAATTCCAACAGAAAATCATACAACCCACGCCCACGCATCCTTGGACGGACCATCAGCAGCAGATCGCCAAAGCGTTGCCCAAAGGCGGGTTCGGAATCGACCAAGTAGATTTCGGTGTCATAGAGCAGGGTGATAAAGAGCGTCTTGAGCGTTAGCTCATTAAAGTCTTTGCCGTCACGAGAATGGTAAATCGAAAATAAATGCTCATGCACAAAGGCACAGAGCGGCTCGATTTCGCCTTGACGAATGAGCGCATCTTTACTCTTCTTCCCTTTGCCAAGCGTGGCCTTGCTGTATTTGGTCACAGGCTTTTGCCATACAATCGGCGCATGACAAAATTGGGGATTTCTAAGATTGTGTCGCCGGAGAAGTCTTCGCCAGCGGTCGTCAATGCGCCGAGATGACAGAGCAAGGACGCAAGACGATTTTCCTGTAGGTCTTCATCAAGCAGATCACGAACGCCAAATTTTTCCTCCATGTCATCGACAAGAATCGGTACACTTCCTTCAAGCGCGTCTTCCAACAATCCATGACCTGCAGCGTACTCGGCAATATACCCTAGCTTATTGTCATCAGGCATAAGATTCTGATCAATCAACTTTCGAGGGAAAATGCATCTTCGTTGAAAATAATCCAGAAAATGAAAGACCAACGTAGGATTATAGACTTTGGGCATCTCTGGCAAATCATCATAATTGCCAATAAACTGCGAGCCGTTGTAATAGTTGTGCATAATGCGCATCGCCGTTTCGACATGCTCATCGGGTAGTTGGCATTGCGCCGCCACCTGTTGCGTCAAGTCCAACAGTTCCTCTCTCGTAAAACCACACAAGTCATTCAACTCCGGGAGCCATGTCATATTTTTGAATGTATTAGCCCCGCTAGTGACATCGTTCAACACAATCGGGGATACGCCTGTCATAAACACACGGTCCAAGCCTTTGCCTGCCCCCATTGCTTTGACATTTTTGAAAAAGGTCTTGAACATGCCTTCGCCCTTAACCAACGTGATATAGCGATCCATACTACTTTCTTTTGTCGGGTCTTGGAGTTGCTTTGGGCTCATGAGTACCTCATTGGCAAAATTGTCATATTCATCAATAAATAGGTAGAGCTTATAGGGTGTATGCTGGGTGGCCGCCACTGCGGATAAGAAAGAGACATAGGAATTTTTTGGGTTGATACGGAAATTTGTTGTGAATAAGTCTCGATACTTATCTTCAAAAATAGCAATTTCTTCATTCACATAGTCATCTACTGCTTGGCTAGTCTGCTCAATAGATTTATAGGTGGGAATGACAGAGAAATCCTACTTCATCACGAGATAGCTATTATGTAGGGGCGTTGGATTTTGTCCAATGGCAAGATGGCCAAAGAGTTGTTCAAATTTATCGGCTTGCGCAACGTCATAGTAGTTCATGAGCGTAGATAGCCACAGGCTTTTGCCAAAACGACGCGGGCGCATGAAGAGCAATTGATCGCCGTATTCTTCAAAGAAAGGGATGTAATGTGTGCGGTCGAGGTAGACCTGATTACGGGTGATGAGTTTTTCAAAATCGCTGACGGCATACGGAAAACTGAGCATAATTGTGTCCTTGGAAAAGTTGCAGGTTGCAAGTTGCAGTTTGCAAGTCGCAGGTTGCAGGTTCAACTATCAATCAAATCATCTTGACTGTCATTATATACCAAGTTTGATGGTTTGTGGAGATTAGAACATGGGAACTGGATAGGGGATTAGACTTGTGTTAACATACTTGGCAATACCATCAAAAAGCTATATTATATTGATATGAAACGTTGATTCAGATCAACGTAGATTGTGGAGAATGGTTTTAAACAACGATCTTAACAAGTAACATAGACACAAATCGCAGTTCCAACGAGAACAATGAACAACAAACTATCACACAGAGACGGCTTACACAGCGAAAATTTACACAGTGACAGGGCAGACGGACATGGCACAACACATACACACACATCATTGAACCATGCCATTCCTGAACGCACCATGTCGCTGATGGCAACATCTCCCCACCAACAAAATGGGCATGATAATCTCAACCCCAAGGCTATTCAAGTCAACGAGGTCACACGAGTACAGGAGGCGATTGATGCGCTCAATGTCCATCGTGCTGTCTTGGGTGAAACGGTGGTTGATACGACCATCCCCATTCTGCGGCGGCGGCTCCTCGAACTCAGCCAAGCGAACACATCGCAACAGCGCAAACATGTGACGGTATTGTTTGCCGATGTGTCGGGGTTTACGGCCATGTCCGAAAATATGGATGCCGAAGAAGTACATAACATTATGAATGCGCTGTGGGAGCGGCTCGATACGGCCATTGTCGATTGGGGCGGAACCATTGACAAGCACATTGGCGATGCCGTCATGGCCCTCTTTGGTGCGCCTATTGCCCGCGAGAATGATCCTGAATTGGCGATTCGTGCAGCACTAGAGATGCAGGATGAGCTAGCTACTTTTAACGAAACGCTGATTAATCTTGGCTATGAGAAGGCCAACTTGCGGATGCGTATCGGTATCAACACGGGGCCTGTGCTTGTGGGTGAGGTGGGTACGACGGGCGAGTACACTGCAATGGGCGACAGTGTGAACTTGGCTAGCCGTCTGGAAGGTGCGGCCCCTGTGGGGACAGTGTTGATTTCGCACGACACCTATCGTCATGTACGCCGCCTCTTTGTTGTGGAACCACAGGAACCAATCAGCGTCAAGGGCAAAGTTGAGCCTATCCAGACCTATGTAATCAAAGAAGAGGTCAGCGATATTTCGACCATACCCAATCTGGACCCCAATCGTGGGCTTGATGGGATTGGTGTTGCCACGCCGATGATTGGCCGTGAGCAGGAACTGCTGCAACTTCAACACCTGTTTGGCTCTGTCTGTCGCAATCAGCAGCTTCATCTGGTGACAATTTTAGGCGATGCAGGTATTGGCAAATCTCGCTTGGTGGATGAATTTGAGCGGTGGATCAGGGCAGAAACCACCATATCAGGAAACGACTATCTGATTTATGGGCGTCCTGTTGAAACACAGCAGGGGCAACCGTATGGGCTGTTGCGCAACATTGTTAACCAGCAATTTGGCATACGCGAAAGTGATCCAGTGGCGGTTGCACGCGAAAAGTTTCTTCGGTGGATTCATCACATATTTGAGCCATTATCTACTGACACACTTAAGACTGATACACTTGAGTTTGGCGATCAGACCCTTCTTGAAAAAGCACATTTTATCGGTCATATCATGGGCTTTAACTTTGCCGATAGCCCCTATTTGCAGGGAATTTTGGATGATGCCAAGCAGATTCGTGATCGTGCCTTTCATTACATGGTGCAATTTTTACAAATGCTCACGCAACAAAGACCGCTGCTTGTCTTTGTGGATGACTTGCAATGGGTGGATGTCAGCACA
>JBCCFC010001046.1:0-4979 GCA_039029935.1 Chloroflexota bacterium | reverse complement strand
TACTGACCTACCGACCTACTGCAAAAACTATTCCCAATCCGCTGGCGGGTAATGCATATATGCGCCGTCTACGATCTTTACATACTCAAAGGCCGTGTCTGGGTTCAAGCCCAAGTGATCGTCAGCCGAGATGGTGAATGTGCCAGATGTGCCAGCCCAATCGACAATCTGTGTTTCGAGCGCATCACGGATAGCCGCACGGCGACCCGCGAGGTCCATGCCATCTTCAAGCTGGCTCAATGCGACAATGGCCCACTGGAGCGCATCAAAGCCGATGCCACCAAACTGGTTGGTGATTTCGCCTGTGTATTCCTCATAGTCGGCAAGGTATTGGACCACGATTCCCTTGTTTGGTACATCATCGGCCAAGCTGTCACCGGCTGCCAGCGGTGTACATGGAATGATTGCGCCTTCAACTGCGTCTGGAGCCAGTTCAATGAACTGCTGGTTACAAACACCCGAGCCTTGCAGAACAATCATGTCCGGCATAGAGTCGATGATCGCACCATGAACCATTGACGCCCCTGGTGGAATTGCGCCGACGGTTACGGCATCACAGCCAGCACCCTGCACAGAAACAATCTGTGGGAACTCGGTGTCGGTGCGCTCAAAGGTGTCAGAATAGACAATTTCGATCCCTGCTTCAGCAAAGACAGGCTCAAGTTGGTTGAGTGTGTCCTGACCATAACCAGTGTTCTCATAGAGGTGACAGACGCTCTCAATGCCCATATGTTGGGCTACTTTTAAAACAGCAACAGACACTTGATCGTTGGCATGTGGCACTTTAAAAATCCAATGGCGCGGCTCACCTGTCTCTGGGTCACGCACAATCGAACCAGCTGAGGCCATCCCAATCATGGGTACTTCTGACTCTGTTGCAATTGGAACCATTGCTAGCGCATTACCACTGACACTACCTGCAACCAAGATGTCAACTTCATCTTCATTGATCAGGCGATCTGCGCTTGACGATGCTGTATCAGGATTGGATTCACTATCCATTGTGATAATCTCAACAGGATGCATCACACCATCTGGTCCTTCGATACCACCAGCAGCGGCCAGTTGCTCGGCAATCATATCGGCTGTATTGCGCTCTGGCACACCCAAGCCTGATGCTGGTCCTGTGACAGCAGAGATGAAGCCAATTTTGTAAACAGTTGCGCCACTTTCCTCAGCAGCGGACTCTTCACCACCGTCATCACTGCTTTCGTCAGCAGCGGCCTCTTCCGCAGCGGCATCGCCACCATCACTACCCGCATCACCCGCAGGTGCAGCACATGCAGCCATCAAGCTCATAGCCAGCAGCAGTGTAATCAATAAACCCCAATGTTTTTGATTCATTTGTTTTCCCCTAATTTGTTTGATAGATGTTTTTAGGAAGGCATGAATGGAATAGTATAAATCGTTCCATTCATAATAGGCTCTATCTTAAGGCATTCTCTTTTAATTGCCAAAACTGAGCAGTTATGAGCAGCGAATCCTGAGCATTTATTTGTCTAGGGCTAATCCACAAAATAAAATACCCATTCAAATCGTAGGGGCACGAGGTGCGGCGGGATGTGCTTACTCGTGTGAATCTACATTTAAACCCGCCGCACCTCATGCCCCAACTGGGTAACGTATTTTGTGGAATGGTCTAAATGAAAGAAGGGGAGCGATGTTGCATCGCTCCCCTTCTTTCATTTAGACCGTCCATTAGAGCCTGTTTGAAAATTTAGTACCCCGTCAACTAAGTTTTTCGGGGTTTTCTACCGTCAAAAACACAGAGAAACTTAGTTGACGGGGTATTTAGGCTCTTACATAGACGAATGAGAGTCAATGGTTAATTTGTGAATTGTTGAACTGTTGAATTGGTAATGCTCAATCTTTAGTTGGAAACCAAAGGCAAGAAGGTAAACCATGTTGTTGGCTCTTCGATTTCCTCCAAGGATGTTGGGACAGGCGAGACAATGGTAACGTTGACTGTCTCTTGAACCGCCACAAAAACGATTTCCCCATTGAGTGTCCCTTGCAGTTGCGCCCCAACGGTGTCAATGATTTTACCAACTTCGGCATTGTCATTCACACGGATGGTCATGTTGACAGTCCGTATTTCACCGGGTGCGATTGTACCCACATCAATGGTGCAAATCTGACCTGCAGCAAATCCTTCTGGGCATTGCTCACCCGCTGTTGGTGCGGTTGCGCCGCCGCCATCTACATGTTGAGCGGCCAGAACACCTGGTACCAAGATTGTATCATCTGGAATTGTGACCTCAATAATAGCATCCTCAATTGGATCATCACCCATGTTGTTGATGAAAAACTCAATCATAACATCATCTCCGGCCTCAGCCGTTGATTGACCACTGCCTGCGGTAAAGACAATTGGATTGGACGCAACGGTCGGCACTGGCGTGTTGGTTGGCACTAACGTATTGGTCGCAGTAGGCGTCAGCGTTGGTGCTGTTGTTGATGTCGCAGTCGGTGTCATCGTCGGTGTCATCGTCGGTGTCATCGTCGGTGTCATGGTTGGTGTATCCGTTGGCACTGCTGTTGAAACCTCTGTTGGCGTCTCTGTTGGCACAGGCGTCATGGATGGTATTGCCGTAGCCTCCTCCGCAACATTAGGTCCACTTGTTGGCACAGGTGTCTGCGTTGGCACAGGTGTCTGCGTTGGCACAGGTGTCTGCGTTGGCATTGGTATATTCGTCGGTATCAACGTTGGGGTTGCCGTTGGCACTGCTGTATTCGTCGGTATCAACGTTGGGGTTGCCGTTGGTGTAGATGTTGGCATTGGCGTATTCGTCGGTGTAGCCGTTGGCACTGGTGTATTCGTCGATGTCGGTGTTGGCGTCTCATCGGTATCAATAATTGTACCAGTCGCTTCTGCATCGCTCAATGCTGCGCTCCCAGGATTACTCAGGACCAGTTTCAGAGACCGGTTTCCTTGTGCAACCGCGATATCGTTGATAGGCACAGCAACGGTGGTCTCGGTCTGCCCTGGTACAAAGGTCAGAGAACCACTGGATGCTGTAAAATCTGCACCAGCCAATGCCGATATATTCTCAGTGTGATAGTTGACGGTGATATTCTTTGTACTCCGTCGAGACAACCGCACTGTAAAGTTGATTGTTCCGGCAGTCTCTGCCGCCGAGGTGTCACCAACTGAAATACTGGGCGCAACAAAGGTGCTTGTGCCAATCACAGGACAGTTGAGAATCGTAGATGTTCGATAGTTGCTATAGTTGATGTTGGGTCCCACCGAGTCGCCAGCACCAATAAACTGCCCTGATGGACCGTCTGCCGATCCCCACCAATTTTGCTGTGCGGATGATGCGACGAGGCTTGTCATGGCTGTGTCGCCGTTGCCGACGATACAGCTATCTACAACGGTTACATCGGCATCTTTATTATAGAGGGCATCGCCATTGTTGACTGCTTCGTTGGATAAGAGTTTGCTGTTAGCAATATTGACATTCGCTTCGGTTGCATACACTCCACCACCTGTTGTCCCCGCCTCGTTGTTGGAAAGGGTCGTCCCGTCAATCGTCATCGTAATGTTGCTGTGTCCATGAATACCCGCACCTGCCGTAATGGACTTGTTGGCGGTGATAGTGACATCATTGCTATTGAGGGTGCTATCATCTTGAATAAAGACGCCACCACCATGATTCGCCGTATTGCCCGAAATTACACTGGTTTCCTCCAGCAAGGCGTAGCTGAAATCATCAATCCCGATACCACCACCACGACTCGCTGCGTTGTTGAAAACCGTGCTGGCACTGGCGAGGTTCAACTCACTCCCATCGTCCACCGAAATGCCACCACCTTCATCACCCGCTTCATTATCAAAGACCTGACTTGTATCCATAAAGACAGCACTCACATTTTCAGCAGCGATACCACCGCCATCTGTAATCGCTTTATTGGCACTGATTGTACTATTGAGAATGGCAACAAAACTTCTGTCCGCATAAAGACCGCCACCGCCAAAGGCAACGTTGTCCCTAATGGTGCTTGAGTCTAGGAGAACAACCGAGTTATAGCCAGCGTAGATGCCACCACCAACTTTCGGACTGGTATTGACATTGCTTGTGATGACACTATTGCCAGAAATTGTGCTGCCAGCGACATTGAGTTGACCACCATAGACGCTGACACCACCGCCATAGTAGCTCGTATGGTTGTTATGGATACGACTGTTTGATTGGATGTTGACGATGCTATCAGCCACATACACGCCACCGCCACCGCTGTAGTCGCCACCGACCGCTTGGTTGTGTTGAATCGTACTGTTCTCAACGGTCATATTACTGCCGTACCCGGCAATAATGCCACCGCCATAGAGACTTGTGTTAAAGGAAATATCACTGTTGCTAATGGTGGCCGTTGTGTTGCCATAGAATGAAAGTCCACCGCCATTAACGGTTGCGTTTTGGGTGATTGTGCTGCCCGTGATGCTGACCTCGCTCCCATAGGTATGCATGCCACCACCATAGGGATAATAATAGGGACCCGTACCAAACGAGTCTGTAAAGGTTTTGTTGTTGCGAATGGTGGAATCAACGATGGTTGTTTTGCCATCGAAGCTGGCGATACCCCCACCAAGATAGTAGGCGTAATTGCCAGAGATGACGCTGTTATTGGTGACAGTGAGTTCGCTACCATTGGTGACCATGAGGCCGCCACCTGCTGATAGTTCATAGGAAACAGCATTGTTGATGATCGAACTGTTGTCAACGGTTGCATGTGAGGTGTAATTGGCAGAAAGCGCACCACCGCCGTAATAGGCGCGATTGTTGCTGAGGGATGCAGACGATGACAGGCAGCATGAGGTCAGCTCCTGGTCATGTGGCACTGTTTGAAGTGAAAAAATACTAGGGATGAGCTGAGAGGCTACAATGTGCTAATACGCTACCGAAGATCAGATCCTGAGCACAAGTACACAACGATTTAAATGCACGAATAATATGTCGGAATTCTTACTATTTTTT
>JBCCFC010001045.1:0-4988 GCA_039029935.1 Chloroflexota bacterium | reverse complement strand
CACAATGCTGCCTCTTGGGATAATTATGCTATGCTTCATATAAATTGAAAAGCAGAAACAGAGATAAAAATTAATAACCCCAACGCTGTTGCGCTTCCCATATTTCATGTTGGGCACACCACGCTTCAATATCTCGTTGGATGACCATTGTCATTTCACACTGCAATGATTCCGCATCCTCAAACAAATCCCAGACGGGCTGCGTATCTTCATCTGCTTCTGAGACTGCGATCAACTGTTGTAAATAGCGTACTCGTGTTTTAAACGCCGGATGGCTGTCGCGAAAATTGGTATCACGTGCCAACTCGGCCTGAATTTGTGGTTCAAGCCGACTCTGGATTGTGTCTGGCAATTCAACTGTCAAGTACAGATTGGGCAAATCCTTGTTGAGACGCCGTGACAAATCGGCCTTGTGGTCAACATTCGCATCAAACGCATATGACTGTGCCACGACATGCGTCAGCCCATCAATGAGATGCTGTCCCCCATAGGCAGAGGCTGCAAAGCGATCTGCCAACACCTCCTGTAACCGTGATGCACCTAACGTGATATACAAGAAGATGCGGTGGAACCCTGTAATAAATAACCATGCTGGGTTGTACCAAGCATCCTGTCCATTGATGTGTAGCGACTCTGCCATGCGACCAATCGCCAGCCGTACACGACGCACCATTGTTCCGCCCGATGTGTCCCGATTGATGAAATGTCCATATTCATGGGCCAGAATTGCCTTAAATTGTGCCTGTGTCATACCCGGCAGCGCACCAAGCCCTAGAATGAGACATCGCTCACCCCCACCGCGCATTTTCCGTATAAAACCACCGCGCTCAACCACACCGATAGAGGGGTCTGGGGTGATGTGAATGGCGTCAAGAGGACGTGTACCAATTCGTTCAGCGACCTCATAGACGCAAGCCCACAATGTTGGGGCATCCTCTTGTGACATGGGTTTGCCCAATGGACCCTGTGGTGTACGGGCAAAAACCCCACGAACGAATGCAATAAATGTATAGATGGTGAATCCAAATAGAAAGACCCCTGCCCAGATTGAGAAACTACCAAATGACAGCAAAAAATAGAATCCGACAAGCGAGATGGTGAGGACCAGTAGCATGACCAAAGGCATGGAAAGATAAAAGTAGATTGACAATAGACCGACAACCACACGATAGATTGTTCGTATGGCTTTTTCATGAAATGAGGGGGCAAATTGATCCGCGTATTGTGCTTGATTTGTTGCCCAGAGTGTTTGCCAACTGAGAACAAGTCCTGTGAGAATCAATCCGACCATGCTAACCAGCCAGTTGCTGATTAAGTTGAATACCCATAAGAGTTCGTTATTCATGATGATTGTGTACAAGGCTCCATTTTATAACAGGTTGAACATGTTGAGATGAGCTTGGGAGATATGTAGAACCCAAAACTCAGCCTCTATTGTACCCAATATCAATTTCTGTCGTCAAATCAAATAATCGCCCCCATGTTGACCATGCGGAATGATGGCGATAGTTCTGCCCATGTTAGCGTTGGCCCCCAATTGCATCCACAAATCGTTGTGTAATCTGCTGCGGACGCGTAATTGCGCCTCCCACAACCACCGCTGCTGCACCCACTTCTAGTGCATGACGAACTTGCTCCGTTGTATGATAACGCCCCTCTGCCAGCACAGGCACATCAACTTGAGCGACCAACGCTTGCACAAGGTTGAGGTCTGGCCCAGATTGTTGAGAGCTATTCTTCGTGTAGCCAGACATTGTGGTTGAAACCATATCTGCACCCAATGTGACAGCGGTGATGCCCTCTTCCAGTGTCGCGATGTCAGCCAATACCAGACAGCCCATTTCGTGATGGATGCCTGCGATGAGGTCTGCCAACGGCTCTGGCCGCGCTTGGTCAGTGGCATCAATGGCGACGACATGCGCACCTGCCTTGGCAACGGCTTTGGCATGGGCCAACGTCGGTGTGATGTAGACAGGGTAGTTGGGTAGGTCCTCTTTATAGAGGCCAATCATCGGCAGGTCAACGGTGGCGCAGATGGCAGCGATGTCTACTGGTGTGTTGGCACGGATAGCCCTAGCTCCCCCTTGTTGGGCGGCAATCGCCATTCGTGCCATGATGTCTGCCCCAAAAAGCGGCTCGTCCGGCAGTGCTTGGCAAGAGACGATGAGTCCGCCTTGGATTTGTTGGATAAAGTGTGATAGGTGCATGGTATTATCTTTGTAATTAATATAGTGTCGCGGATTAGCCCTAAGATATCTCAGGGCTAATCCGCGTTCCCTAAATCCGCGACTCTATTCTATTATACCTACAACACTACGGCCAAAGCACATCCGTCCCCACTGGCATCTGATCACCCAACGACACCCGATAGGCTTGCCCCGGAATCGTCTGTATCTCTGGGAAAGGGAAACCGGGAATGTAGCTATCCAGCGACTGCGCGTTGGCATTCCAGCGGTCGATGGCAGAAATGGTGACAGTGGCGTCGTTATCCGAGTTACCATTCATCTCGATGTCGTTGATGACCAGCGATGATTGCGTCATGGTCATGGCATTAAGCGGCAACATCAGCCAGCTATAGTCGGTGCTGCCAGTCGCCTCCAGTCGTTGTTCATACTCATCGACCGTCGGCACACCACCAACCATTGTCCAAATCGCCTCTTGTGTGGGGTTGCCGGGCAGGTCCACGCTGACACGATAGACACGACCCAGACGCACATTGACATCACCAAGGAAGGGTAGGGCTGGCAGATAGGTGTCAAAGCTCTGGCTGTCACGGTTCCAGCGGTCAACGGCATTGACCTCGACATTGACCGCACTGCCATTGTTGCTGGTGTTGGACTGGATGTGTGTGACCAAGCTGGCACTGTCGGTGATGCTATCGACAATGACTGGCACACCGACCCAGTTGAAATCGCTGGTCCCTGTCTCGACCAAACGGTATTCATACTCACCCGCACGGCGTGAGTAGACCGTTGCGTTGTCACAACTTGCAATCGTTGCCAACTGATAGAAGTGGTTGGTGTTGACATTGCCCAATGCCACCGTACTGTCCGTGTAAGAGGTCTGTGTGTGTGTACGCGTCGCCAATCTTGTGCTGCCCGTGTCGCCCGCCTTGAAGTAGGCATTGGTGCTGCGCCATACTTCTACCATATCACCCGTCTCTGGTGCATCCCACGAGAGTGTTACGCTATTGAAGCCATTGCGCGTGATGGTCATGTCCACAACACCGACTGCACACGAGAGCGGTGTCCCTTCACGCCAGTTGCCTGCATCATCGCCATAGATAAAGGGGTCGAGCCGTACCAACGATGGTCCCTGTCCATCAGGCTCGGTCGGCCAGGGCGGTTTGTCGTTATAGCGCACATAGTCCTCTTGCCACATGGGGTAGAAGGCTGGTGTCCCATCTCCGGGTGTCACCAATGGACCAGGACGTTGCAACATCAGCAGCTCACCGCCATCACTCAGTTTGACCAAGAAGTTTCCTTCATTGTTCCAAGGGCCAACCAACGTGGCCGACTGTGACACGTTATACGCGTTGCGGAAGGCATCCGCTACGACCGTGTTCTGTGGGGCAAAACCAACCACAACCAGCGACTCGCCCGGTGATAGTTGATGCGCGGCGGTAAAGTCATAGTCAACCTCGCCACGTAGACGCCAGTTGGCAAGATTCTGCGTCGTTGAGCCTGCATTGGTGATCTCCACAAACTCCAAATTATCATCAGGACCATCAGGGTTGTAGTGAATCTCAGAAATGACCAGTGGACCAGAACGCACTTTGTTGTTGACTTCATTATTGGCCCCAAAGGTGCGGTTGAGCATGGGGTAGAGGTCGCCACTGTCATTGGGCCAACGTCCCCATGATTCATCGTCGGCGGCGGCATCAAATTGCACACGATCCACAAAGCCCAATAAGTTCCCTGCACTGTCGGCCTCTAGCAGGTAGACATCATCGCCCTTGGTGCTGCTCAATCCAAACGGCTCCAGGTTATTGGAGTTGCCTGCGTTGTTGAAATCAGTCTCGTCAAAAACAAGATAGCCACCCGACACCAGCGTTGACCCATTGGGAATGCGATATTTCTTATAGTTGGCCGCATCATCGCTTAAAAACCAGTTTGACAGATTAATTGCCAAGCCCGATTTATTGTACAACTCAATCGTGTCTACCAGTGGTGGGTTGGAGTTTGAAAGCACCTCGTTGATGACCACGCGATTGTCTTGTCCCTGCCCATCACGCCCCGGTGAGCCATGATATTCGCTGGTCGGTTCCCATCTGCTGCCAGTGCTGAGAAATTCCAGTTTACCCAGAAAATTGGTTGGTACATCCAACGGTCTTTTCAACTCCATCGAACTGCCATCCCCGTCCGAGCGACGCGGCCAGCTACCATCATCGTCATAGGAAAAGCGCATGATATCGGCACCGCTCGATGTGGCAATCACAACCTCGTGTCCATCGTTGGATAAATTGGCATTGCCTTCCCACACACCTGCTACGTTGATATTGGGGTAGTACCAAGGCGAAGATGGTGTACGATAGCGGCTATCAAAGAGCGACTGATTGCGCACAATGACCGTGTAGCCACCAGCGGGCAGCGTGACATTGGATGGGAAGGTAAAGGTGACAGCAGAGCGCACCCGAATCCCACTCATATTGAGGCTGGTTGTGCCGATGTTGCGAAACTCAATATACTCGTAATCATCGGAACCATCTGGATTGTATTGTATTTCCGAGATGATCAGATTGTTGGTGTTGTGGATATCATCGGGGCTATTCAGAAGACTATCCGTCGCTGCCTTGGCAATCAAGGGCTGTTGTGCCATGCCGTACATAATGACGACGAAAGATAAGATGGTGAATAACATTGATGTTATCCAGAGTTTGTGAATGTTCATATCAGATTTATCTCCTATCTACCTACTCTGCTTGGTCTGAAATAGTACGTATGGATGACATATGGTCATTGTATGCTTCTTGTATATTGATTGACAAT
>JBCCFC010001044.1:0-4989 GCA_039029935.1 Chloroflexota bacterium | reverse complement strand
GAGGTATTTCGTATCATGTACCTATCGCACTCTCTGATGCGTCATTTCTGGACCTGTATTGAATGATCTCCAGGTGGACGAGGCTTGGAACTGCTGAGTGAGGTCGATACTGTTGTTTTTGATAAAACGGGTACGCTAACGCTGGATGAGCCACATGTTGGTCATATTCATGCCTGTGCTGATTTGGATGAGGACACTGTCTTGATGTTTGTTGCTGCAGCAGAGACCAGACAAACACACCCCATTGCCAGAGCGATTCTGACAGAGGCCAGCCAACGTCGTTTGCAGCTACCTACAATTCAGGATGCTGATTATGAAATTGGCTATGGTCTAAAGGTACAAACAGGTGACAAGATGGTTTGGGTCGGTAGTAAACGGTTTATGACAATCTCTGACATTGAGATTCCATCTGAAATCAGTCCGATTGAGTCGCAGTGCGATACAGACGGCCATTCGTTGGTCTATGCAGCCATCAATGGTCATCTAGTAGGTGTCATTGAGTTACGTCCCACAATCCGCCCCGAAGCGAAGCAAATTGTCCAAAGTCTGCAAGCTCGAAAAATGCATATGTATATTATTTCAGGGGATCGAGAAGGACCAACAAAAAAATTGGCCCAGGAGTTAAATATTCCGCACTATTTTGCAGAAACTCTGCCTGAAAACAAAGCCAGCCTGATCGAAGAGCTACAGAATCAAGGCAAAGCCGTCTGCTTCGTGGGTGATGGTATCAATGACTCCATTGCCCTTAAACAGGCCAATGTCTCTGTTTCGCTACAGGGAGCATCGACAATCGCCACCGATACCGCCCAGATTATTTTGATGGACGGTAGTCTCAAACAACTTAACGCACTATTTCAGCTAGCGAATGTTGCCAACAAAAATATGCAACGCAATCTGATGACAACATTCATTCCGGGGTTAATTTGCATTGGGGGCGTCTTTTTCTTGCACTTTGGTATTCTCTATGCAATCGCCTTTTACAATATCGGCTTGGTCACAGGTGTCATCAATGCCCTTTGGCCTATGATTGTCTATCAAAAGCAGTTATCCAGCCAACAACATGCTTACCTCGGGTCCAAAATTGGAGAGAGTCATGACCCAAATATCATGCCATTGCCAGAGTAAGAAATCGTTTTCCACATGTTGCCAGCCGCTGTTGAGCCGCCGACGCAAGCCAAATACGCCAGAGGAGTTGATGCGTTCACGGTACACCGCGTATTGTCGTGGTGATACCACCTATTTGAGTGAATCAACGCATCCTTCGCAGCGAACGCCCAATGATCGAAAGCTATTCCAGCATACCATCGACAACACTGCATGGTTGGGCTTGCGCATTCTCGATGCCCCCAAGCCGTTCGTGGATGCACATACACATACGAAAGGCGTGGTTGAGTTTGTCGTATTTTTTACGGTTCAAATGCCGGAGTTGGTTATCCCTAAAAAGTTTGCACCGGATCAATTGCATGAACGCTCTGAATTTATTTTGGAAAATGGGCAATGGTACTATGTGACCGGACTACAGCTTGATCCGATTAAAATCGCACGGAATGACTTATGTTGGTGTGGCAGCGAGAAGAAATCGAAGAAGTGTCATGGTACATAACGTATGATGGGACATGATGTGTCATGGTGTATGACAGTGATGCGTTTGCCGATATACTCATTTAAGATTATGATACCGTCAGGTTTATATCGTTTGAACCTTACCGTAATTCTTACACAAGTTATCCAAAGGCATATGGACCATTGCGAATGACAGCGAGTCAAGCTTTACCAAAAAAGTTGAAAACAATTCTTTCCGTCCTCATGGCTATCGGCCTACTCACAGGGCTTGTCGCCTGTGATAGCGTCGCCAACACGATTGATCTTCCTGATGTTGAGTCACCTGCGCCCGTTTCGCGCTTACCAGAGATTGTAGAAGCGTATCTGCAAGAACACCAAGCAACGGGAAACAGACATATCAATAACCCACAATTATTCCAGACAACCTATATTTATGATCGCAATGGCATTCTGCTTGCCGAGCTCTTCAACGAAGGTCGCCGTGCCTGGGTCAGCATTGACCGCATTTCGCCCCATCTGATCCAAGCAACCATTGCGACCGAGGATGCTTCGTTTTATGATAACCCTGGGGTTGATCTGGCACGGACGGTCGGTGCAGCTCTTCAGAACGCCGAGGAAGGTGAGATTGTCTCTGGAGCCAGCACGATTACGATGCAGTTGGCGCGTAATTTATTTTTGTCGGTCGAAGATCGTGCAAAACCATCGATTGAACGCAAAGTTTCTGAGGTTAACTGGGCACGACAACTCACGGTCATGTATACCAAAGATGAGCTGCTGGAGATGTACCTCAATATGCTCAACTATGGCCGTTTTGCCTATGGTCCCGAAGCCGCTGCACAGATTTATTTTGGCAAATCTGCCGCCAGTTTAACATTGTCCGAGGCCACCTTTTTGGCGGGGCTACCTCAGCAACCAGCCACGCTCAACCCCTATAAAAACTTCCCTGCCGCCAAACTGCGCCAACGCATTGTGCTCAACCTCATGGTGCGCCATGAATTTATGAGCCAGGACGAGGCGGATGCTGTCTATGAGGAACGGCTTGTTCTGCGCGGTGATATGGATTATGAGCCAAATCTTGCACCCCACTTTGTGCAGTATCTTGTGCAGCAACTTGACAGTAAATTGGGGCAAGGATTTACAGCTCGTTCAGGACTACACATCTATACCACGTTGGATTTGCGTATCCAGCGTCTTGCAGAAGCCGTTATGCGTGAAAAAGTGGCCGAGCTTCAGCCTGAGTATGGCATGAGCAACGCAGCATTGGTGGCGATGCGTCCGGGTGATGGCGAGGTGCTGGCGTTGGTAGGAAGCCTTGACTTTAACGATGAGAGCATCGACGGTCAGGTAAATGTCGCCCTCAGCCGTCGTCAACCGGGCAGTGTAATCAAGCCCATCTTCTATGCCACCGCACTCAGCGATAATCTGATCAGCCCCGCATCTGTGCTTTGGGATACGCCTGTCATCTATGATATGGGTGCAGACATCGTCTATCAGCCGCTCAATTTTGACAACAAACATCGTGGCTTGGTGACAGTACGTACCGCGCTTGCGAACAGCTACAATGTTCCCATTGTCAAGTTGCTCAACCGCATGGGCATTGATCGTGGATTGGAAGCGGCACAGGCGATGGGTGTGCAGAGCCTGACCGAGGACCAACGTTATTATGGTCTGAGCTTGGCGTTGGGTGGCGGTGAAGTGCGGTTGATCGATATGGCGACAGCGTATCATACAATGGCTAACAGGGGTCGCTATGTCGAGCCAAAAGTGGTGCGTAGCGTCCGTGATAGTCAATTTCAGCCCACGCCACTCATCACCAAAATCGAACAGGATGAACCCGTTCAGGTCATTTCACCCGAAGCCGCCTTTCTCATCACCGACATCATGAGTGACAACGCCGCGCGTGCGCCCACCTTCCCTCCTGATAGCCCGCTGCGGCTAAGTCGCCCTGCCGCTGCCAAAACGGGAACCACCACTGATTGGCGTGACAACTGGACCATCGGCTATACACCCTATCTGCTGGCGGGTGTCTGGGTAGGCAATAGCGATGGTCGCCCCATGATAGATAGCACAGGCGCGAGTGGCGCAGGACCTATCTGGAATGCATTTATGGAAGCTGTCATCGCGGACCTTGATCTCATGCATACCATTAATGCCCCCTTGGATGAAGATTCCGAGGCATGGAATTTTATCCCACCGGATAGCGTTGAACAGCGTGATGACTGCCCACCACGTATGACCTGTCGCATAGGTGGCGAGTATTTTGGGCATTCATGGCTAGAGACGGTTGGCTGGGAGACACCACTGGCCGACACCTTTGTTACTGCCCCCACCAAGCCTGTCCACCCCAATGCCTTTGGCAATGCGGATTGGCCCTTTTACTGCAATGATGAAGAAGGCGTGGAGCGAACCCTGATGCGTTTGGAAAGTGCTGCCGAGGAAGCGAGTGACGCTGCAAACGTGGCAATGTTCCGGTCGGGCAATCTGCCTTCGGGTGGTGAATTTGAAACCATCATTCTATCCTCGCAAACAGCACTCCAAACCATCACAGAGGGCGATGGCGACAATGAGCAGATGATTATTGTCTACTACCCAGACGAAGAATTGGCACGCTTCCGTGCCTTATCATGGGTAATCGGCAACGGCATCCCCATCACGATGGGTGATTGTGCAGATTTAGAGTATTACACGGTCCAGAGCGGTGACTATTGGAGTGGCATTGCCAACAGAATGGATTTATCTGCTGCCGAGCTACAAGCCGCCAATCTTCATGTTGCGCGCACCAATGGCATTCTCCGTCCGGGTGATAAATTACTGGTCCCTAAAGGGGTGCGTATTGAGATTGATCGGAACGGTACGTACTACACGGTCCATGAAGGGGATACATGGTTTGGGATTGCAGACCTCTATGGGATTGACATACGGCTATTGCAGGCTGTGAACCCTGATCTTGTCCGTGTGTTTGGGGTTTTGCTGCCAGGCGATGAGGTGTTTATACCAAAGCTTTAGGGGAAAACTTTTCGGGCTCTTGGCGATCTATCCAACCTGATTATTCAACGACTGACTGAATTCCTACGCTCGATCCCGACGATTCCACACTGGATGAGGTGGTGCTTTCTATGGGCTAGCCGCAGATACGCATCTACTTTACCGTCACCATCATCTTCTTTATTGGTTGGACCATCTCAACCAAACTAATGCCATTCCACAAACATAATCAACCTAAACAGATTCATACAGATAAACGCTAAATCAAACCCAAAAAAGAGATTAGATAAATATACTACAGCGGATTAGGGAAAGGGAACGGATTTCTCCCGTGCGCGGAGATTTAAATCCGTTCCAATCCAAACTCTGTTGTAGTATTTTTTTACATTTTTAAATTAACTTATTTTCTTTTACATCAATTTTAACACCTGTGATGATGCT
>JBCCFC010001043.1:0-4989 GCA_039029935.1 Chloroflexota bacterium | reverse complement strand
CAATCATAAAAATATTGTACAGATCGCGAATGGCTTTTTCTCGCTCTAGCGTAAAGACGGCCTGTCTACGCTCACCTCGCACTCGCCATGTTCGATAGACTTGCCACAGCGCAATGGTGCCACAGATGGCATAAATGTATGCTGAATATTGCGCTACGTACTGAATCAATAAACTCATAGACTAATTATCAACAATCTCTCACACTTTTTCAAGATTCACCACAACACAGTTTAACCACAAAACCCAAACGATTTGCCCCCGTTTATTTTACTTATCGAAGATAACAGTTTTCTGTTTGGAAAACACATGATAAGATATAGATTATGGACATATCATATCACGCTCAATCACGCTATAGTGTATGCCATCGTTTATTTAGGCGATCTTTCTACAAGGTATCCTATAGCCTTCTATACACACTATTATGTATAATCTTTCTTTGTGGGCTGTCTTATCACCTCGCTATTCCCTCTTCCGTACTGGCAGCATCGGAACCCTGCAATCCGCCCAATATTATTCCTGACTCGGTGTGCGACATGGATTCTTTTTATGGAAGTCCGCCACGCCAGCTACCACATGGGTGGGAAGTGTTTATCATCAACGGCGACCCCACCTTTAAACAGGATGTGGATACCTTCTGGGGTCCGCCCAGTTTGCGTATTTGGAGCAACGGCGGCACTTTTAAAGTGGGCATTTTTACACAGGTGGATGTTTCTCCGGGGTCAGGGTATCGCGCCAGCATTGCGTGGGGCGCACCCAATTCACCCGAAACCTTTGGGCGTCAACTAGGGATAGACCCGACTGGCGGCACCGATCCCAACAGTGGAGATGTGATCTGGGGGCATATGCATTGGGGGCCGGGGCGTATTTTGAACTATCCGCCGCCGGATGTCAATATTGATGTCAAAGCACGCGCTGTTGCCGATAAGATGACTGTCTTCTTTCTGGTAGACCATCCTCGCAGCACAGGCGATAATCTCATCTTTGTGGATGCCATTGCCCTCTATCCGGATGAAAGTGCGCCTGCACCCGCTGCGACAGCCACTCCCATTCCACCGACACCCATTCCACCCACACCTACGTTTACACCGCCCGCGACATTTACGCCTGTTATCGCCGCCGCCGTCCCGACCCCTCTGCCACCACCCACACCCACATTTACGCCTCCCCCCACACAGCCTCCCGCTCCCGTGTTTATTGCACCAGCAGCAACCAATACGCCCTTGCCAACCAATACAGCAACACCTCTGCCCACCGAGACACCAACTGCAACGGCCACAGCAACACCATCCCCCACACCAACCGCCACCCACTCACCCACGCCAACACAGACATGGACACCTTGGCCGACGGCAATCCCTGATATCAATCGCTCATCGGTTGCCCTTGTCCCTAACACCACAGATTTGACGGATAGCGCACGGACCTACCTTGTCCAAACATTGGGGATTCAGCGTTCACGCCAATGGCTTCTTATGGGTATCTTTGGCTTGAGTGGAGCAGGGCTGTTTGGGTTTTTGCTCGGTCTGCGATGGCTTTTTAAACGGTAGATCAGTATTCGGTAGATCAGTATTTGGTAGGTCAGTATTTGGTAGGTCAGTATTCGGTAGATCAGTATTCGGTACTGACCTACTGAATACTGACCTACTCTACTCACTTTGTACAATGGGTGTTAACACAATCTCCTCAAACATGTCCTCTTGGGCGACAGATACCTCTCTCAATTTGATTAGCTCTAGGACAGCCAGAAAGGTGACGATGACTTCGAGCCGTGTGTAATTTTTGCTCAACAACGCATCAAATGGCAGCGTTTTAGATTGTAAACCCTGCTGTGATATCTGCTGATTGATCTCAAATTGAATCTGCTGGCGAATGTTTTCAATCTGTTCGGCAACGGTAATGGTATAGGTTTTGACCTTGGGCATGGGTGGGTCTTTGGGGATGCGTTGCAACGCACGTTGCAATGCTTTTTGCAGAGTACTCAACGCCACTGGCTCCAAGCCAAGCTTGTGCGATGAATCGGCACCTGTTTGCTGGTTACGCTGTTTGGCATTAGCCGTATTGACAGCAACACGTGTATACAACCGTAGCCCATCTTCTGTGCGCTGTTGTAATGATTGAGCGACCTCTTTGAATTGGCGATATTCAATCAATTGACGAATCAGTGCCTGTGCTGGGTCGTCCTCCTCATCATCGCTTGTTGGTTGGGGTGCTGGCAATAAATTGCGCGACTTAATATAGAGCATTCGTGAAGCAATGACAAGAAAATCTGAGATTGACCCAGGATCAAGATCATCCAAGCGATTAATTGTGGCGATGTATTGGTCTGTGACGGCGACAAGGCTCACTTCATTGATATCAAGCTCTTGCTTTTCTATGAGATGCAACAGTAAATCGAGTGGTCCTTGAAAAACAGGCAAATCCACTGCATAGCTTGCCCCCATCGCCGGATGCGAAGATGATGGATGTTGGCTTGAATTGTTCACAAATATTGAGGTGTGTCAGTGGGTCGGTAGGTCGGTAGGTCAGTACCGAATACCGACCTACTGAATACCATCATACCGATAACTACTCAACTGGCTCTAACAAAGTCAAATCACTCGTATTGGCAGCAGCCCAGGCTTCTAGGCCAGAGTCCATACGAATATACCACCAAACAATGGTGTCCGATTTGCCCGCTGTTAGAATCGGTCCGTCGATAATTGTGGCCTCTTGCTCATTCTCCATATAGCCAAGCGTTTGCCCAACCTGTGCGCTCGCCTCACTACGCAAGCTAAGTCTCAGTGCTGGACGAATACGAATACGTTTGCCAATCTCAATGCCCGGATGTGCATTAATGCTCTCTGGCAAAGCAGGTGCAGCGGGTGCGGCAGCCGGAGCAGCCGGAGCAGCCGAGGCGGCGTCATCCACAGCGTCCTCCGGTGGTGCAGCAGCGGTAATGCCTGGCTGTGCAGCGGTGGTATCAACCGTCCCCGTACCATCACTTGAGTTGAGGAAGTTGTAGACCAAGCCGATGAGCAACAGAAGGATAAAGATACCGCCAATTCCAGCAGCAATCGGCCACCATCGACCTAAACCAGATGCACCAGTGCCACGTTGTCGGCCAGCCCCACCGCCGCCAGATGCACCTGTGGCGGAAAGCTGCACTTGGTATGGTTCACCATGCTGATACATCTGCAAAATACGCATTGGCAACGGTTCATGACCTGTATACTTACTTTGCAAAAGTCCATAGGCTTGATAAACCGTACTCTCATAGATTGGCTGTGACAGTTCTGTATATAATTGTAGCTCGGCGCGGACAGGTTGCTTCACATGATCAAGCAATACCAACAAGCCAGCAGTCGGCCATCCTTCCATGTTGGTGATATTGTAATAATCGGCGTTAATGGCCGACGTGACTGTGATGGCCGATTGACCATAAACATCCTGTGGTCGATGGACAATCGCCTGGTGCTGTGAGGGATTGGGCTGGCTGTTATTCAGTGTACCATTGTTTCCAGCACCATTGTTTCCAGCACCATTGTTTCCAGCACCATTCCCCATGATACCACTGGTTGCCTGCCCACTATTCATCGCTGTAGGATTATTTGCGGAAGCGAATCTGTCAGTAGAGCTTGCCCCTGCTGTCGCGTATTCGTTTTCTGTCATGTTTGATCCTTCATTTTCTGTTTGTTAACCATTACCTGTTAAGATGGCCGGCAAGATAATCCGCACGATACCACCGACTTGTGCATGTTCTTCTGCATAATACAACATTCTCAGATTATATTCAACTGGCAGGTTGTGTCGTAGATACCCTGTCCATTCTATACTATCTCCTGTTTTATGAAAAGGATACGCATTGCTGGGTAGGCCAAAAATCTCTCCGCCACGCTCTGTTTTGCCCTGATATCCATAGGTTGTCCCCGAAATAGCCTCCCCACGTGCAACATTGACAGTAAATGGAAAGCTAAATTGTGTGTTGTTGGGTTGGGTTTCCGCTTCAGGAAATGCGTAAGAGTCAAACAGCGGATCAATGCTGCCAACCTTCAGTTGATGGACACCTGCGGCACGAACATGATCATCCGCAATGCGATAGATGCGCAGACGCAGTGAATACTCGATACCGCTGCCATTCCTAGCACTCTTGCTGGCAACATTCCCCCAGCTCCCATCAAAATCCAGCGAGTCGCCAACGGACCTTGTGCTATTAAAGCCAGCAATTTGAAACTCTGCTTTCTTGTCTGCCGTGACACCGACAAAAAATAGATCCGTCCCCGGAATCCATTCACCAGGATTGACACGACGTTCAACGGGTCCATTATAGGTAATTGTTCCCTCTTCTGGCTGTAGAAAGGGTAAATCTTCAATCTGTGGCAGATTGGTCAATTGATCAATGTTGGGCAGTTCTAATTCATTCAACAAATCTGGAATCTCTTGTGAAAACTCCTGTAATGTTTTGGGAATACCAGGAATGTCAGACAAATCTGGCAGTGTGGATGGTAACTGAGGAAACCCACTTTCGCCAGTGGTTTCATCACTCGCCCCATCGCTCCCCTCATTACCGACACTCCCCCCACAACTACACAGGAACAAGATGAGTAAACTTAAGCATATATACCGAATGGTGGTCGTCCACCATTTTTGTGGTGTTTGTGTATGTATCCCTTGTAAATTGATATCTAAATAGGGTTGATTATGCATCCTCAATACCTTTCTATACGCTCATTAGGCTATTATGTAATACGTAGGGATATGAGGTGTCTTTACACAACACCTGATATCCCTACAGACGATAAAATTTCTGTCATGAGTGACCGCGCTATTTGGTGAGTTGACCTTGAAGTCGGGCTGGAAGCCACTATTCTATTGGACTTTGGATAAAGCCAAAATCCCTCGCCCATTGGCGAAGGTGTAAAATAAAAAACAAATTAGAAAGAGGGATAAGCAATAGTCTCATTTGGAAGACTTCTTGGACTTCTTTTTGGGCTTCTTCTTAGGCTTCT
>JBCCFC010001042.1:0-4992 GCA_039029935.1 Chloroflexota bacterium | reverse complement strand
GAGAAGTAGAGGTTATCTTATACTATAATGAGAGCGAAGCGATGAGATACACGGTTGACTTTTTAACTAACTATAATCTCTACCTACCATACATCCAAGTGGACGAATGAGCATCCAGTTAATATTCGCCCATTCAATCAAAATAAACCTGACATCATTCGCTCTCATTATAGTATAAGATAACCTCTACTTCTCCTTCCCATACAAATGAGTCGTGTTTCTCAATTGTAATGATATCCATTAGTATAACCTCTATATCTTCGGTAGCCTCAGTGTTTGGTGCACTATAATCATAATACAATGAAATTGTGTTTATACTACGTTCAACCAAAGCCAATTCTCGTTTATTCGGTTCTTCGGCAGGATTAATGATAGCCCAGAAATGGACAAGAATAAATGAATGGTTATAATCAATATCAAAGGCTAGTGCTTGGTTGCCATATAGATAATGTAGATAGGGTGAAATATCATCTTGATTTTGGATAAGTAGAGGTTGAAATTCAAAAAAATCATGCGTCGATGCCTCTGCCCTAAAATCAAACAGCAATGATTCCGAGTGTATTAATGGACTACACCCTTGTATCAACCATGAGGTCATTAACATATATAAACCAACCAAGCTATGCATAAAGTACATTCTGATTCTCACTTATGGAACATCCAAAATCGGTATATATACATTATCAAGTAAGATCATTGCTATGCCAACAGCATTATCATCCTCAGTAGGAGTACCTGTTCGGTACACTTTTATACGATAGTTACCACTTTTTGGAAGAAGTATATCAACGACTTCATAATTATTGTCGTCACTTGTCGACTCGCCAAATTCAGGTAAAACCCATTGTCCATTTTCATCTTGATACTCTACCCGCAAATCCAAATTTGTCCCCAATTGAGAAAATGCATAAGGGCTCGGATCTGGGTCCGACCACCAAGAAATTGCAACACGTAACCGCTTACCCCGTTTCCCTGTAAAGGTACGAAAGACTTCAAGAGGAGGGATGGGCTGCACATTACGGTTATTATCTATGGTTGTATACCACCAACATGCCTCTTGCTCACAATGACCATTAGCAACATCCGTCGTTCTTAGATTTCGAGCGATTTTTATGGCTAAATCAGCACGAATTTCACCTACACCATCTCTTAAGTCACCAGCCTTAAACTGTGTTGTTTTTGGTATCCCAACAACAGTCCTATTGCCATCTGGAATATCAGTAATTGATGACGCCAATAAAATTACTCGTGCAGCCCATGGGAATGCTCTAAGGGTGAGCTGTTCCTGCAACAGCATTGCCGCTAATCCCGTAACTTGTGGAGCTGCAAAACTAGTTCCGATTAAAGGTGCCGTTAGCAAGGTATTAGTAGTAGTATAAGTGGTAAAAAAACCACCTAATGCTACTAATTCAGGTTTTTCACGATCCGTAGGATTACCTGCTTCATCTAAAGGATTTATCCAAGATGAAGAACTACGAATTAATCCGGTTCTAGAATCAATTCCACCAACGGTTAGAACATTCCATGCCTTACCTGGTGATGTAATATTAGAATGTATTGGTGTGTTACGTGTGCCATTGTTTCCCGCAGATTTCACAAACAAAAAGTTTTGGCTTCTTGCAAGGAAATCGACTGTGCGATCTAATAAATCAAGAGAATGCCCCGTAGAAACACCAAAACTAGCGTTGATAAGAGGAGCCTCTATCGTCACAGGAGTTGTATATATCCAGTTTATTGTTTCTATAATTCTAACTGTCCGCGACATTTCTGTTCTGAAACCATAGTTAGCATCAATTAGATTAACACCATCTGCCATCCCTTGATAATTTGGGTCATCGCAGGCAAGAATACTCGCCACTTGAGTTTTATGTCCATAAGTTATTTTCCCATGAGTTCCGAAATCATTTGTGACTCCATATTGTTTTATGATGTTGAGACAATTTGTAGGGCTATAAATCTGTTGATGTTCTAAAATGGCAACATTTACACCAGTTCCATTAATTCCTTCATTCCACAGTTTTGTCGCCCCAATCCAATCCCCATCAACGCCATCATGGCTGTTCTGTGTAGGACCAAGGCGGTCAGGTGCGACACTGGGCGCAAAGAGCATGTTCTCTTCTTCATCCTCACCTTCAGCAAGATACATCATAGAAACATTGGGATGCTGCACAACTTCTTCAATCTGCGACCGAGTTAGCACAGCCGAAATTACTGGTAATGGCCCGGTGATATTTATAGAAATACCATATTGCTGTTGCAGATAGGTCGTAATCGGATCTACTCTCTGCAATGTGCGGGCATTGGAAATTTCTCGATATTTATTGCGAATTTGAGCAGCGAGGACATCATCATTCACATCCCAAGGGATTCTACCTGCATCTAACGCCGCCTGTGCTTCGGGGAAATGCGTTGCGACTTCTTCGTATAATGTCATGGGGGCATTCCCCGCACCGTTGACCCAGATAGAAGTCACAATCTTTTCGTTGGCATCAGCCGCCTGGACACGTGTATATAGTCTGGGGTGCATCCGCCCATATTGGGCAATATAGGCTTCCTCTTCTGCCTGTTGGATGGCATTGAGGTCGGGTTCAACCGCTAATGTTACAGGGTCTACCAGCAAGCGGTAAATCCCGCCATCGCCCCGTCTATCCACAACGGCCATATTGATAAATTCACGGTTGGTGTGTTGATAGATATCACGGTAAAAGCTTGAAACAAAGAGCGCGTCCAGCGGAAGTCCATATTGTTGTGCAATATAATTCAAGGCCGCATTAAACACATCCTGTGACACAGTTGGCGTCGCTGTCGGTGTTGGGTAAGGCGTTGGCGGATTGGGGTCTTGTGTTGGGGTGGATGTGGCAGTAGGCGTCGGTGTTGCCAATGGGCTATCCGATTGTGTTGCTGTTGCTGTCGGCGTAGGAGTGGATGTCTCAGTCGGCAATGGCGTCGGTGTTGCAGTCTGTACGACCATATCCCCACAGTTGCCATCTGCCAGACGGAAACGCACCAATCCTCGGTCATGTCCGGCGCGGGCATAGGCATAGACCATCAGGTTCGGGTTAAAGTCTTGGACGGTAATGACAAAAATATCGGATGCGCCATAGTTGAAGTTGCGCGATTGGCTCTTGAAGCGAATGCTGGGGAACCAAGGCATGTAGCGATACTCAGTCCATCTGGCTTTATATGCACCCAATGAGCCTGTATAGATGTCGTTATGCGCAGGTCCGACACGAACCCAACGATCAATAAAACGGTGACCATCATCGTCGTCATCGTCGTCGTCATCGTCGTCGTCATCATCATCGTCGTCATCATCATCGTCGTCATCATGCAAGGGCAGATTCCCTGTACTGGCAGCACTGACAGCATCAACACCCACTTGGCTATTCACACCAACGATGACACCATAGGCATCTAGCGTATCCGGTCCCCATTCGGGCGGGGCATCCTCAGCGTATTCAAAAACGAGCTGTTCCTCAGCGATATCATCATACTCATTGACAACAGCCTCATCCCGCATCCGTCGTGTGATGTCCCACGAGAAGTTGAATCCCTCAACACCAAAAGCCACAAAGCGGACGCTCCGTCGGCCCTCTTTGGTGACACGGTAAGCAATATTGGTCGTGCCATCACCATTGTCTGTATAGCCCAGCACCTCAAACGTATAGTTCCCCGATGTCCCAGCCAAACAGGCATCCGTCGGATAGGTAGGCAGCGCAGGGTCAGTGGTCGGCGTGGCAGTCGGTACTGGTGTAGATTCAGCGGTGATTTCACATGCACCACGACGCGGTTTGAGGTTGACGACATGATTGCGTCGTTTACCATTGTCTTTCAATGTTTTGACAACAACCCGAATCGACTTACGTGGATTGAGGTCACTCACTTGTAGCGTGAAGACATCCTGTGCGCCATTGACAAACGAATCAAATTGCGGCGCAAAATGGACACCGGGTTGACTTCCTGTTTTGCGTTGGGTCTGATAACTGCCCAGATTGCCAGCATAGGTTGTGTTGTCCGCTGGCGAAGCCATCTGCCAGTGTCGTTGTGAAACCGTCACCTCATTGACCGTTTCATCACAGGCATTGGTAATACGCACCTTGACCGTGCTGACACCTGTTGCATCGGTGGTATATCCCAACAACGCCATCGTCACACACCGATTGGTCTTGCTCAGACAGGCAACACCATTGGGGTCGATTTCGGGTGGGGAGTGATGAATGATGTTGGTTTTGGCTGTATTCTCCGATGCAAATATGGAGAGTGTTGGCGAAAAGGCACTATTTTCGTAAACTACCCAAAGAATGCATCCTACCATGAGTAGTAAGAAGAGTCGTGTGGTCAGTTTTTGGTTAGGTGAATACATGGTTGTTTTTCCCGTAATGTAGGCTTCTGTCGCGCCACAAATTTATGGATTTTTAAGCGTTTGCTCAAAGAAATAAATTTGAACTGGTTAATTTGGATATAAATCATCTAATCATTGAATGAGATAAAGGAGATGTTTTATAATTAACAATTATTATGCATGTCCATTTATCAAGTATATTTGCAGAGAGTATAGCATGGATATATTTTCTTTGTCAATAGCTTAATTTTATTCTCATAGATATTGAAAGGCTTGTCATGTAAAGTCATTTTGCAGTGTCATTTTCGTAATGTCCTTACAGATACACATGGGTTCCTATATATCATTATTTTGTCAGTGTTTTCGCGTATAGAATAGTGAGGGATAGAGTGCTTGGCGGGTTGATGGTATCGTTATGGCATAGACAGATGTAGAGTGATTGTCAGAAAAAAGTCATACACAATTGAATAGCATTCGCAATGATTCCGATGGCTATCAACGCACATTCGGCTGCGGACCCACCAACTGAATCAGCGGCAGGTAGTGGGTCTGCACAATGGAGAAGTCAACCACTGTCCTCGTAATTTCTTCCTCGTTGTAATAGACGATAAACTCAATTTCATCATTCCATGTAAATGAGTTATCTTTTT
>JBCCFC010001041.1:0-5008 GCA_039029935.1 Chloroflexota bacterium | reverse complement strand
TTTCAATTACTAGGGATACCACGTATTATTTTAGGGCAGGAAACCATGCAAAACTGGGGACCTGCCAAGCTAGAGGCGTTGGTTTACTATCTGGCCGTTGTCCAAGAACCAGTCAAGCGCACAGAGTTAGCCAACCTGCTTTGGCCCGATGTGGAAAATCGCGCAGGGCGTCGCTATCTCAGCCAGCACCTGGTACGGTTGCGGCAACACTTTGAGCCATTTCTGGTGATTACGCCCGAAACTCTGTCCCTAGCTGCCCCCCCTTTAGTCACGGTCGATATCCATCAGCTTACACAAGAGTTGCAACAAATACGTCAGACCACTCAATCCCCCGCCGATATGACCCGTTGTCGTCAGCTCATCAGCCGCTATCGAGGACCCTTTTTAGATGGACTCCGTGTCCTCAACAGCCCAGAGTTTACCCGTTGGGTGGAAACAGTCCGCGAAGAGACGATGACACAAGTCGTCGAAGCCTTCTTTCTGTTGGCGGGGCATGAAGCAAACCAAGATGAATTGTTGCAGGCGCATAACTATCTGGATAGATTGCTTTCTCTGATGCCTTGGCATGAGGCAGCACACAGATTGAAGATGTTGATTTTTGCGCGTCAAAAACGCTATGCTGCGGCGATTGAGCAATACCGCATCTGTCGCCTACAACTGGCCGAAGATTTGGACGTGGTTCCGGATGCGGAAACAGAAGCGTTGCTTGTTCGTATTCGCATGGGCGATGTTCACGAGGTTGAGCGCAAGCAAGATAGCCATATCGCCAATCGTGCAGAGATTGAACCTGTGATTGAACCTGTGATTGAACCTGTGATGGAGCCAAAGACGGAACCAGAAATGGAAGCAGAGATAGACCCTGAAATGGAACTAGATGCGCAGGCAGATATTGAGCAACAGAGCATTGCGCAACTGGCAGAAGAGCAACTGGTAGAAGAGCAACTGGTAGAAGAGCAACAGACACACAATCCAGATCAAACCATGCGTCAAGCCGAGGCGACAACCAATGAAGAGGACATGTCACGTCACTACGCCCCTGCGCCTTTGGTCCCTTTGTTGGGGCGGGATGATTTGCTCACAACCGTGCTCGACTATCTCCGAAACACGGAACTCCGATTAATCACCTTGGTGGGCATGGGCGGCGTGGGCAAAACACACATGGCCTTGACCGTCGGTCAATATGCACTGAATAGACAGCGTGGCGAGGCTGGATATTTTCGAGATGGTGTCTGCTTTGTGCCGTTAGCGGGTGTATCCTCTCTTGCAGAGAACCCCAACACCGCCACACAATCCATTATCGCGGAGATGGCGGCGGCACTCAACATACCGCCCGGCAATCAAGAAGACCTCCAAGCACAAGTGCTCCACTATCTGCATAACCGTCAGATGCTGCTCATCTTTGACAATTTTGAGCATGTCGTAGCCGCCAAATCGCTGCTGATGACGATCATGCGTGACGCCCCCAACTGTGTACTATTGACAACCTCGCGTGTGCGTTTACAGTTACTGGGTGAGACAGTGTTAAACGTTACCCCACTACCGGTCCCTAGCCCTGAAATGGTCGAGAACCAATTGGTGCGTGAGTTTAGCACCGCTGGCCTATCCGGCGATAAATCGCAATCAACCGCCCTACAAAGTGACTATGCCAGTATCCAGCTTTTTCTTGACCGCACTCGCCGTTATAACCCCGCCTTTGAACTCCATCGCACAGATTTTCCCCAGATTATAGAGATATGTCAGCTAACGGGTGGGCTACCGATTGCGCTAGAAATGGTCGCGGCTTGGACCGAGCATCTCACGTTGGCGGAGATTACCACGCAACTGCAACACGACCGTACCTTGCTTGTGCAGGAGGCGACAGATGCACAACGACACCAAACGATTGATACGCTGATTGACCATTCATGGCGTCTGTTGACGCCGGACCAACAGCAAGCACTGATGAAATTGGCCCACTTTGCAGGTGCGTTTGACCGTCATGCGGCAAACCACATTGTCGGTCTCTCGCTGCCGCAACTCAAACGGCTGACAGACACCTCGCTCTTACAGGTCAAAACCGTTGGGCGGTATGAGCTACACCCTTTGATCCAAGCCTTTCTGCGTGACAAATGGCACAGCCAGTATACAGAGACTGCACCAGAGACAACTGCGTTTTGGCACACCTATTGCACCCATTACCTAACCCACTTGGTGGACCATGCCGCTCGTTTGGATGGCGACAATGCGGTGGAGGCATTGGCGGCGCTGCGCCGTACACAGGACCACACCGACTTGGCTTGGCGACAGACGCTCCACTACCGTTGGTTCCCCTTGATTGAGATGGCGTTTGATGCCCTCGCCCATTTTTATATGCGCGGTGGTCTCTACCAAGAGGTATTTACCACAGCCCAACATCTAAACGAGCTATTGACCGTGATGCCTACCCCCAATTCGCTGGGTGCATTGCTCGGACCAACGATTGACTATACACCGCGCATGGTAGAAACATTGCGCTTGCACATTGGGGTTGTACAGCTAGAAACCCACCGACACCTTTCGCAACATGCTGAAGGGTTAGCCCTTGGCAAACAGGTGCAACTGCTCATCAGCACACCAATGCTGTCAACTCAACGCACAGAGGCCGAGGAAAAAACCCAGACCCTCGAAATCCGCTATTATCTCAGCATGGCCTATCTCTCCATGCTGGCAGGTGAATTGGAGGCCATCAAGCAACATTGCTGGCAGGTGGAGCAACGTCTCACCTCGCAATCCCCACCCCATCTACAAGGCCGCTATGAAATGATCATGGCCTTCTATACATCCTTCTATGACAGCAATCTGGATGCAGGTCTGGCACATGGTGAAAAGGCATTGGCACACTATCGGCAAACAGGCAATCGCTGGGGTGAGGCCGAAATGCTCTTTGAGATGGGTGCATTGTTGGCCTCTTACCGCACAAGTGGCGAAAAGATGAAGCACTATCTACAGGAGTCATTGCGCATCCGCCAACAGCTTCAGCACCGCACAGGTGAGGCCGAAACCCTGAGCGAATTGGGCAAGATGTCGATGGGGACCAACAGCCTCCAGCGCATTGCCTATCTCAAAGCCGCCGTCGAGATTCATGAAGAGTTAGGCCATGACTATCGTACCTACTATACACTTGTACCCCTCGCCTCTGAATATATTGCGCTGGGACAATACGAGCGGGCGAGGCAAATGCTGACACCGCTGCTCACCGATGCCGTCACCCTCGCTGACCCCAACCTGCGTTACATGATTATGGGCAACCTGAGTTTGGTGGCCTCACTCCAAAAACGAACTGACCACGCCTATGACCTCGCCCAAGAGATGTTGACCCTGCACGAGCAAGTCGCACGGCATCAACATGTCTTGGGCTATATGGCTCTGGGCTACGCCTATTTGGGGCAGGGCGCATTGACCGAGGCCAAACATGCGTTTGAGCAAGCACTTCAGTGTACCCAAGGCCAAATGAGCGATTTGCTGGAGATTGGGCCGCGTACAGGCCTGGCACATGTCGCCTATTTGCAAGCAAAACCGTCGGGACTGTTGACGAGTGGCATTGAAGAACGCCCCACAGGTCGCCTGACAAGTCTCTTGCCTGGACACGTATCAGAACAATTCGCTGAGGCATTGACCGAAGTCGACTGGTTATACACACGCTTGGATGTAGACATGCACTATCAATATGTGGGCGAACAGTTTTGGCCCCATTGGGTTTGCTATCAAGTCTTGCGTGCCGTCAATGACGACCGCGCCGAAGGGCTTCTGACACGTAGCTATGCCATGCTACAACAACAGGCTGACGAAATCTCGGACACAGCATTGCGGGATTCGTTCTTAGAGAACATCATGGTGAATCGGACGATTGCAAACGCATCTGAGAATTGATAACCGACCATAGACTCACAGCTTTCTAGTGGCGTAACGCATCAAACCTACCTACCTTCACAGCACACCAACCAGTAAGCATGGAACAATGGGAATACTCATCACCTCTCTCTGACAGTCTGGGCAATTTGACGCGCACTGTATAATTGCATATAGGAACGATGTTCAGCGCGTATCCCCAATTGTGCAAGACGAAACGATTTCAACACATTGGTATTGTTCAGGACTTTGCGGTCGAAAAGCTGACCATAAAATATCTTCAAAAAGCGGTCAGCACAATCCTGATAGATTTCGCGTGAGATACCCAACGCCCAATCAACACCATGTGCATTGACCGCTGTGCGCGCAATCTCCAACGAATAGCAGTTTCGGAGTGTGACCAACTGCACGGGCGAGATAGACAACAACGACCCCAGAATGGCCTCGTCGAGGATTTCTTCATCATGCATAAAGAAGCCCTCTTCAGCACTATGCCCAGACAAGTCCAAGACCTGATACGCACCGCCATTGACATCACGACACAACTCGTCAATCAGCTTGTCGAGCGTGATGTCTGGATAGACAAAATGGTCCACATTGGTTGAGAGAATGGCTTTGACCTCCGACTCGCGATCCAATGCGGGTGCGACAGAGGTCGGTAAATCGGCAAAGCCAAACAGTACCCGAAAAGACCGTTCTTCAGGCGTCACCGGACTCAAGGCGCGTTCTTTGCGGTCAATATGCTCATACATGCCTCTGGAGATAGAAAAGGCCATATCCATCTGATGATGCAGTAGCTTGTTGTCCTTGCGCAAGTCTTCAATTAATTTGACATCACGTCGTCGTCTGTCCAGTGCCATCAAGCCGATAATAGCAAACAGAATCACAATCATCACATCGGCAATCAAGGTTTCGATACTCATACAGGTTCTTACACCTCCGTAGCGGTTCAGCGAGTCAGCCAGTCAGCCAGAAATGCTGAAGTGCTGAAGTGCTGAAGTGCTGATAAGCTGACTCGCTGAAATGCTTATCCCCCTACACCACAAAGTCCTCTGGATAGGTAAAGATATCATCCAGAATGAGGCGACGCGGTAACTCGCCACTAATCGCAAGCGGTGTATCCAAGAACACCTCAAACGCC
>JBCCFC010001040.1:0-5017 GCA_039029935.1 Chloroflexota bacterium | reverse complement strand
GAAAACGCGAACAGGAAGGTGGACACCAAGATTTTTGGCATTCCTACCGAGGGGTGGGCGACCAGCAACAACGTCAAGCCGAGATTCCGCGCGCCAAACTTTGAAGAGTCGCGAGGCGCCATGGACGATTGATGCCCATATGACCTTTGACGATGAGTCGGGGCGGCTGTGGATGACGTGGGGTGGTGGCACGGTCTATGTCTCGGAGATGGACCCAAGCGATGGCATGTTATTGAGCCATCCACCCGACCCAGAGTTTGACACCCATCCAGCAGGAACACACACGGCTGTTGCCACATGGAATGGCGATGAGTGGACCGATGGCAATGATTGGTTTGAGGGAGCAGCACTGTACAAATACACGGATGAGCAACAGAATCGCTATTGGTATTTCTTTGCAAGCTATGGTCATCTGGCCGAAAATTACACCATCCGCATGGGGCGTGGTGACAGCCCAACCGGGCCATTCTATGACAAAGAGGGCGTTGGGCTGTTGGAATGGGACGCGGAAGAGCGCGAGTTTGGCAACAGCATTTTGTTGGGGGCAGAGGGTGGTGCCGACAATCCGGGGCATCCACATCTTTGGACAGAGACAAGGAATGGGCAGAGCATCACCTATATGGGCTATGATTATGTAGACCTCTTTGACCGTACCCGCATTGATCGCTTTGGCATCCGCCAAATTCACTGGGTGAATGGATGGCCGACCGTTTGGACACCGCTGACGGTTTCGTTCGCTGCCGATGAGTATCCAGAATTGATTGGACAGCCGCTGGGTATGTCATTGGGCAATGTTGGTGAGCAAAATTCGGTGGCGGCGTTTGATTTCATCAACGTGGATGTCGAATCCCCATAAGAAAATCTGTATCGCTGATTGACAATCTATTTTACTGGCTCATCCTTTTCTATGTAAGAACAAAGGACAGTATCGCAGGTTGGCTACCTGCGTCACAGATAACCAATCTGTGATACTGACTCATTCGTTCCTATGTAATGAAAAAGTAAGGAAATTGACATTACCTGACAAAAAGAACCGACATTCGACGCACGTTTTAATCAAAATTCTCTGTTATAATGTCAGGGGATTATTGCAAAAGTAAAACGATACACGTCAAAAGAGTCGTCGTATAAAGGTAGTACGTCACAAGGAATTAGAATGTTCGGTTATTGCAAACATCGTTTGAGGACACAACACCCTCAACATCCAGTCAGCGCGCAACGATCAAATCGTGATAAGTCAACAAAAATGACGCATACACAAATTCAGCCTTTAACAAGTTGGCAAAAGCGTCTTTTCATCTTTACTCTACTCCTCTGTCTGATGACAAGTGTTACAACCACCCATGCAAAAACACACACCACAGACCAATACAGTCTAGTACGCCAGCAAATCAACGTTGTTCCCTTTCCCAATCAGCATTGGAAATTTGACGAGGGACAAGGGACCATCGCTTCCAATACAGAAGGACCGTTATCCGGTATCGTCCAGAATGGTGCAGCATGGACCGTTGGGGCGTCAGGGCAAGCGATCCAGTTTATGGACAATGGTGGAGCCAGTTCTGGCTCGGTTTTTTTTGGTAATTCAGGGGTAACACTCAACACACCTTGGACTCTTTCGATGCTTGTGCGGCGCGACGCGAATGCGACTATCGACAGCCCGATGTTGTTAGAAGGCACAGGTGAAGCTGGATTTAACATTGTAGCAGAAACAAGTGGCAATGATGCGCTGTCTTTTTCTGTGACCAATGGGATGTCAATTGAGAGCAGCTATACCTTGCCTCTAGGACAGTGGACACATATGGCCGTCGCTGTGGAGACAGGTAAGCTGCATCTTTACATCAACGGTACACTTCACCAAACAGTTGAACAGGTGATAACCAGTCCTGTCCATTTTAACAGCATTGGGTCGGCGGGTGCGTTGAACAGCTTTATTGGCACAGTGGACGATGTTCAAATCTTCAACACAGGTGCGCTCAACGCGGATCAAGTAAATGAGCTTTATTATGGCTATAGCCTGACACCCCCGACTGCCACACCCACTGCCACTCCCACTGCTACATCCACTGCCACACCCACTGCCACACCCACCGCTACACCCACCGCTACACCGACTCCGCTACCGACATCAACACCGTCCCTAACACAACCGCCTACACACACATCAACCCCATCGTCCACGTTCACAGCTACATCAACAGCTACACCAGCAGCTACATCAACAGCTACACCAACAACTCATCCAACGGCATCGGGGCCACCAGTCAACGATCCATTTGAAGATCCATTTGACGACCCATTGGATACAGCCTTTGACCCGCCTGCCCCTCAAGCGTCCGCAACAGCGGATGTCGCGACACCGACGGCGACATCCATGCCCACTTCGCCAACCGCAGCACCACCAGCACAGGATGATACGACACAGGATGCAACACAAGTCTCAACGGTTGGTTGTGAGGTGCGGCCAGTGGGCGTCGGTGAGATATGTGTGGATAATACGGATGAGGATACCGTGCGCGTTTCACTTTTTGGGCAACAGGATGATAATCAGCCAGAAGAGTCTACACACCTAACCGTGCGGCTCTTGGCAGTTCCATCCGCAGGGCGGTTATGGCGTTTGACAGATGTGACGTTTGACAGCAAGGATGGTCAGCCCTTGGTGACGTGGTTCGAGGAAGCCATTGTCCAGCATACCCATGCCAAAGAACCACTCGTCGGCGGAACGGCAACACAGATATTCCGCCTTGATCCCATTGCGGCAGGCCAGACGCTCTTAACATTTGAATATCGTGACGCGTTGGATGAACTGCTCGACACCATGCAGGTAGATATAACCACAGTAGGGTCATTTGCACATGTACAGCCACCCAGTCAACCACCACCCGACAACAGTACCGCCCCGCTCTATCACCCAAACAGCGTCACATGGGGGGCATTACCGCGTGAAGCAGCCTCTTTGTCGCTCGTTCTGGATGAGTTTTCAGTTGAGTTGAAACCTATTGGCCCGCTACCAGCTGAACCTATGTCAGTGCAGATCGCAACCCATCAAAGACAATCACAGCCGTCAACTGTCCTGCCGCCTAGTTTTAGCTGGTGTAATCATCCTGACGGCAATGACTACTGTGGTCCCATTAAATATCAAGGGGAGTGTGGGAGCTGCTGGGCCTTTACCACAGCGGATGTGATGGAGAGTGCTATCCTCTATCGCGACGGTGTCACGCAAGATTTATCCGAGCAACATCTGCTCTCTTGTAATGATGGCAATGACCGTTTTAATGTTGTCTGGGGATGTCGGGGTGGCTGGTATGCCTTTGATTACTATACAGATCGGCTGTCGGTTCCCTTTAACACAGGGCCAGGGGCCGTCTATGAGCAGGACTTCCCTTATATCAGCAATAGTGTCGAGAATGCCGTCGCCTGCCGCGAAAACCTTCAGCATCATGAAGTTCTTACTGATTGGTCTTACGTTGATCCGACCCGACCGTTATTCAATCACACAACGGCAGATATCAAGCAGGCGATTGTGGACTATGGCCCGGTCATCACCTCAATGTGTGTGGGGCCAGCCCTTGCTGCCTACACAGGGGGTGTATTTGATACCCATGAACACCAAGCGTGTCTGGGTTCCTCGCTGGGGTCCAATCATTCGGTCGTCATCGTTGGGTGGGATGATGTAGACGAGGCGTGGATTGTACGCAACACGTGGAGCCATTTTTGGGGCGAGGCAGGATATGCTCGTGTCAAGTATGGTACATCGAATATTGGGTTTGCCTCTGCCTATGTGATGTATGATGGTGCGACGACCGGATTTGCGACCGATATTCCGCTTGATCCGCTCCAATTACCCAATCGCCCCACGATGTTAGAGGCCCTGCCCGATGCTCAAGCCAGCGCAGGTCAGCAAGGCACAAGCGACGAAGATGTCCCGACACAGGTGGTCTTGACATGGGATGATAACAGCAACAATGAAATGGGGTTCCGGCTCTATCGCCAGCACAATGTTCTTGAGCAAACGAGTGGAGATGATGGCAGTTGGCAGTTATTGCGGGAGCTACTCGCCAACACCTCAACGTATACAGATACAGAAGAGACAGGCATCCAGTGTGGACAGCGCTATATCTACCGTGTGTCGGCCTTTAATGACACAGGCGAAAGCAATGTAAGCAACATGGTGCAGGTGGTCCCCGAATGTCCCAATCTGGTGTCACCTGTTGACTTTACAGCCACAACAGGTGATACGGGCATTGTGCTACGGTGGCGCAACATCAACACACCCGAGCAGCAAGATAGCGTGCGCATTGGACGCTGGAACACAGACATTGAGGAATGGATTGAAATCGCACGGGTGGATGCAACTGCTGTCGAATACATTGACGAGGTTGGCACGGGTGCGGGGGCACTTGCTGGATCAATTTTGTCGGGGCAGACCTATTATTATGTCTTGCAAGCCGTAAAGGGCGCACAACTCTCCGCGGCAACGGTCTCTAAATCGGCGAGGTCGCCCATCATCCATGTGGAAGGACCGACCGATGCCCAAGGCAACGTGACCCAAACGGGCGAGTTGGCGATTACGTGGCAAGACAACAGCGACAATGAAGAGGGATTTGTCATTTTACGCTATGTGCCAGCGGAGAACCGATGGCAGATTGTGGGGAAAGTCGCGGCAGATGTCACGCGCTATGAGGATAATGACCAAGGGGATGGCACCAGTTGCACAGAACCAGCCCGTCATTACACTGTGGCGGCGTTTCTGGGCAATGTATTTTCAACCTATAGCAATCAAGTGTCGATTGAATCCTGTTTGCCAACCGCACAAGAGAACATTGTCAATCCGACAGACATGAAGGTTTTTCTACCCACAATTAGAAAATAATTGTAGTGGTCAAATAGAACCTGAGTAAATTCGACATCCGTGTTCCATCCCTATTTGTGTCAAAGGCATCAGACACAAATAGGGACGGAACACGGATGGTATTTGTTCAACCTGTTATTGACCAGAAAACAATGAGCTTGTTCCCAT
>JBCCFC010001039.1:0-5040 GCA_039029935.1 Chloroflexota bacterium | reverse complement strand
GTACACCGGCGTTAGAGAACGCCTACTCCACGGAATGGGTAATTATTTCTGTGGATTCGCCTTACTAGTTCAAGAGAGTTTGATGAGCGAAAAAATACAAACACAATCAATCACAGAACCAGATAGTACGCCACAGTCCGCAGTTGAACAGGAACCTAGCTCTGTGACATCTGACGAGACAGAGTATCCAGAAGCTGCTACCAAAACACAAGAAGAAAGCTCGCAGGCAGAAAGTTCACGGGATGAGTTACCGCCACCATTGCGGGCGGATAGCGCGCTGTCGGCAGGTGTGCAGTCATTTGATGAGTACATGACGCGTAAGGGCTTTAGTGAAAACACCATCAAAGCCTTTCGCAATGATCTGAAAATTTTTGTCAAGTTTATGGACCCAAAGACGCCTCTCCATCGCATCCAGACCAAACATATTGAGGAATTTTTAGAATGGCTGCAACATGAGCGCGGCAGACCATGTAGCCCCAAGACATTGGCGCGGCGTATCACCACGCTCAAGGTCTATTTTAGCTGGCTGCATGGTGTCGGGGTCATCGGTACGGACCCAGCAGAGCCTGTGGTACAGCAGACCGTGCGTACACCGCTGCCCACAATTTTAAGTGAGCATGATGTGAAGGCATTGGTGGAAGCGGCGACCTCGTTTCTTAGCCACAAGGAGAAACCAGATGCACGACCATTTGTATTGGTGTCACTGTTGATCCAGAGTGGCATGAAGAAGGCCGAGTGTGCGCGTTTGTTGATCAGCGATGTCAGTGTTGATAACCCCAACATGCCGGAGTTGTTTATTCGCTATGCCGAGGAACGCCATGCGCACAAAAACCGCAGCATGATGTTGGACCCAGATATTGTGCCAATTTTGTCGCAATATTTAGATGTCTATAAGCCAGAAAACTTTTTGTTCAACTGTACACCACGCAATCTGGAATATGTATTGGACGAGGTGGGACAGAAAGCAGGTGTTGCGCATACGCAGGTGGGATTTGAGACACTGCGCTGGACCTGCATGGTACGCGATTTTCGGGCGGGTATGACCGAGGATCGACTACGCCAGAAGATGGGGTTGAGCAAGATTTCGTGGCGGGAGACGCGGAATAAATTGTTTCAGCTAACGGGGTTGAGTGAGCAGAAGACGGAGACTAATAATTAATGGTTGAACTGTTCAATTGATGAATTGTTAATGAGACGCGCATTAACAATTCATCAATTCAATAATTCACAAATTAATTATTGTAAAAAAACAGGAGAAAATCATGACAATCATCAATATTGACAGTCCTATGCCACCACCGGAGTGGGCTTTGTTGGAGCGGCAGCTACTCCAAGCGCAAAGTGACGCCTGTGCTGCTTTTTTTGACCATTATTTTGATGAACGGGGCTATCTGCTCTGTGTACCGCGCTGGGGTGGGGATGATGGTCCTGATGATGCGGCGGAAAATGTCCTCAACTGGACCATGCTTCATGCGTTGGGTGCGCCCGACTTTGTGCTGAATCTCTACAAACGTGGTTGGGAGGGACATCTACGGCAGTATACCGAGGCCAAAACGGTAGAGGTTGATCTAGCGCGTGATGGCATGTACTACAAGGAATTTCCAGTCATGTTTGACTGGTTCCACAATGGAGAAGGTTTTTCGGCCTTTTATCTGCAAGGGCTATCGACGCCAGAGGACCGTACCATGCAGGTGCGCACAAGACGCTATGCGGGCTTCTATATGAACGAAGACCCGCAAGCCCCCAACTATGATCCCGAACACAAGATCATCCGTAGCTGTTTCAATGGCAGTCGCGGACCGCTTCTACGTAAGGCCACTGGCTTAGACTGGGCGGGCGACCCCATCGAGATTGAGGGACGGTTCCGGCTGGGACATGGTGAACGCTCCTACGACGAAATGGTCGAACATTTTAAGGATTACAACGATGTTGTGGGTGATAATCCCATGAACCTCTCGACGACCGTGCTGGCGTTGAATGCCTACATGCTCGACCAAGAGTCTAAGTATCGTGAATGGGCGTTGGGATATATTGACGCTTGGTGTGAGCGTACCGAGCAGAATGGCGGCATCATCCCCACCAACATCGGGCTGGATGGCACGATTGGTGGTGCGTGTGATGGTCGCTGGTATGGTGGTATCTATGGCTGGGGATTCACCGTGATTGTGCCACAGACAGGGGCCTTGGCGCACAGAACTTACGGGCATACACGCTCCATCAACGGCTTTGGCGTGGGGCTGCTGCTCACGGGCGACCAGAAATATGTTGACACTTGGCGTGGTGTTCTCGACTATATCAATGCCAATGCACGGGAGATTGATGGCAAAACCATGTGGCCCAACGCCTATGGTGACTACTTTGGCGAAGAGGATTGGTACGACTGGAAAGACCATCCGTTTAATTCGGGTGCGCTCGAAGTGTGGTATTGGTCGATGAAGCGCGATGACCTCAAACTGGTTGAACACAATCCTTGGGTGCAGTACATTGAGGGCAACAACGCCGACTATCCGGTAACAGCATTGCGTGAAGGGCTGGCTCAGGTGCGTACGGACATGGCCGAAGTCGCCGCCGACACCTGCTCGCCCGATACACGACTCTCGGATGATATGAACCACATTAACCCTGCCAAGACCGCAGTGTTAACCCAACTGATGCTTGGCGGCTTGCCAACGGGACGTGTTGGCTCACCACTCTATGCCCGTGTCCGCTACTTTGACCCTGCCCGCCAGCGCGCTGGCATCCCCGAAGATGTAGCCGCGCTGGTCGAAACGTTCAGCGATGATGAAGTGACGCTGACACTGGTCAACATCAACCAGATTGAGGCGCGCACGGTGGTTGTGCAGGGTGGAGCCTATGCTGAACATGACATTGAGCAAATCACCGTTGATGGAGAGACAGTTGCAGTCGGTGACAGTGCTTGTACAGTTAAACTCGCCCCCGGCTGTGGGGCGCAGTTGACGTTGAAGACACAACGGTATGTTAACCAGCCGACGCTGGCGTTTCCTTGGCAGAGGTAGAGTGAAATGAACAGTTCAACGATTAAAGCACTGACCTTTGATGTCTTTGGCACGGTGGTAGATTGGCGCAGCACCATCATCCGTGAAGGCCAAGCATTAGGACAGCAGAAAAATTTGGCAATTGATTGGGCTGCTTTTGCCGATGCGTGGCGGGCAGGGTATGCACCGTCGATGCAACGTGTCCGCGTAGGCGAATTGCCCTGGATGAATATTGACGCCCTCCATCGTCTTATCCTCGACGACCTGCTGGTGCAATTTAACATCACAGACTTGAGCGAGGATGAGATCGACCATCTGAATCGTGTCTGGCATCGCCTAGACCCTTGGCCGGATGCCAAAGAAGGGCTGGAACGATTACGTCAACAGTACATCGTGACCACGCTCTCGAATGGCAATGTCTCGTTGCTGACCAACATGGCGAAGAACGCCGATTTGCGCTGGGATTGCATTCTTTCGGCTGAGTTGGCACATCACTATAAACCAGACCCAGAGGCATATTTGACAGCCGCGCGATTATTGGGGCTAGAACCGTCACAGGTGATGATGGTGGCAGCGCATCACAGCGACCTTATTGCTGCGCAGGCCGTTGGCTTTGCCACAGCCTATGTTCATCGTCCAGATGAGTTTGGGGCTGACCGCAAAAAGCCGCTGGAACCGATGCCGACGATTGATTTTGTGGCGCAGGATTTTCATGATTTGGCGGGTCAAATTGTGGTGTAAGTGAGGGCAGGGCAAAATATATCAAAAAAATTTGAAGTGCGCCATTGGACTTGTAAACAACCATACGTTTTGGTTTTTCTTTGCCCGAATCTTAATTGCTGAGGTATAATTCCCAAGTCAATTCAACAAATTTTTTAATACCATGATTCAAGGTAAGGAAAAAATAAAATGCTCAACAAACGATATAGTTCAGTTTTCTTGACTGTATTTTTGATTTTGGCACTCGCACTCTCTGCCTGTGCGCCTGTCACTGCACCAGCAGATGGTGGTGGTGAGGCGATGAGTGACGACAGTGGCGATGCTATGTCCATGAAAATCGGTTTGGTCACAGATGTGGGTCGTGTCAATGACCGCAGCTTTAACCAATCTGCATGGGAAGGCGTTATCGGTGCTGCCGAAATGATGGGGCTGACCGAGGGCGATGACTACAAATACATCGAGACACAGGACTCCAAGGATTATGCGGACAACATCCAGCAGTTTATCGACGCTGGCTATGATGTCGTCGTGACCGTTGGTTTTGCACTCGGTGGCGCAACCATCGAAGCGGCTGCGGCCAATCCAGATACCTACTTCATCGGTGTAGACCAGTTCCAAGGTGAAGCGATGGACAACCTGACAGGCTTGATTTTCCATGAGGATCAATCTGGCTACTTGGCGGGTGCATTGGCGGCCCACATGTCAGAATCAGGCACAATTGCAGCAGTTTTGGGTACGGACTTGGTTCCACCCGTTGTGGCCTTTGGTGAAGGTTACATTGCTGGTGCATTGTCTGTCAATCCAGACATCAGCATCATCTCAACCTACCATCCAGGTGGCTTGGACGTAGCATTCACCGACCCAGAATGGGGTGCGGCGACGGCGAAACAGGCCATCGACCAGGGCGCAGATGTCATCTTTGGTGCAGGCGGTATCACGGGTAACGGTGCATTGCAGGAAGTTGCCAGCAACGAGGGACTCTACTGCATCGGTGTGGACAGCGACCAATGGGAAACATTGCCAGCCGCCCATCCATGTCTGATCTCAAGTGCCATGAAGCTCATCACACCAAGCGTTATCGACTTGATCGACCTCGCCAGCAAGGGTGAATTTCCAAGCGGCAACTACTTTGGTGGCTCAGGCTTGGCTCCATTCCACGACTTTGCAGATGTCATTCCAGCCGAAGTACAGGAAGAACTGGTCAACATCAAAGCGGGTCTGGATGATGGCTCTATTACCACTGGTTATGGCAACTAAGTTGTTTTGTATTCGGTAGATCAGTGGTCGGTAGGTCAGTAGGTCGGTAAGTTGGTACTCAGTGACT
>JBCCFC010001038.1:0-5040 GCA_039029935.1 Chloroflexota bacterium | reverse complement strand
GCTTGGGTGAGGCCATTGTCGGTGGGCTGGTGACACCGGATATGGTGGTTGTGGATAAAGTAACCTTGGACATCCTCTCGCGTGAGACGGCCAAGAAAACGATGATGACGGTACGGACTGAAGTAGGTACAGAGGAGCAAGCCGTCCCCGAAGAAAAACAAAGTCAGCCTGTGTTAGATGATGCAATGGCTGTGCAGTTGGCACGCTACGGGGTAGAAATTGAAACACATTATGCAATGCCGATGGACATCGAATGGGCGATTAGTGATGATGAAATTGCCATCCTACAGGCGCGCCCGATCACCTCAATGCCACCTGCCCCGCTCAAAGATGTCAAATGGGAGCCTGTCACCCCGAAGACCATCTGGATGCGTCGTCAGATTGTGGAGCATATGCCCGAACCGCTTTCACCGCTCTTTGAAGACCTTTATCTGCGTAAGGGGTTGGACCAATCCGTTGACCAGTTGACAGCAGCAATGGGCGAGGTTGGGAACACGTCCATAGATATGAATGCCATGATGCCACATGGCTTTGCCGACACCATCAACGGGTATGCGTATACGACGGGCAGTTTTACCATGTCTAGGCAGAATTTGATGGCGATTTTACGCATCTACGCCCGTATCAACAAGTTTTTCAAACTGCCCGCCTTTGATTGGGATAACGTTGTGTTGCCCGGCTATCAGGCACTCATCGCCCAATGGAAGGCCGTTGATTTGAATGAAGCGACGGATGAATCCTTGTTACAGGGGATCAGCGAGCTGGCAGCGGCTGATAGCAGTTACTGGTTTGGGTCTTCGCCCAATTTGGGCCTTTCTCGTTTTGTGGACACTGTGTTTGACGCGCTACTAAAATCTCCCCTGTTCCGATATGCATTGCCCAAACCACGCCCCGGCAGTGCCTCCTTTTTGCGAGGGTTTGATTCAAGGGCGTTGGATGCACAGGCCGATATGGAAGCACTGGCGACCCTGATTCGTGAATCCGCATCCTTGCGTGAATTGGTACGCAACACAGAGGCAGATCAACTACTGAACGCACTGACCACACATCCCGATGGGCAAGCCATCGTCGATGACATCCAGCACTATCTGGATGCGTATGGACATCAAATCTACAATCTTGATTTTGTGGCGCCCACGCAGAATGAAGACCCACTGCCCATGCTCTTAAGCTTGAAGGTGCTGGTTGAAAATGCACCTGCTGAGGATGTGCGCACCCGTCAGGCAAAGATGGCCGAGGCACGCGATGAATTGGTTGAACAGACGGAGCAGGCACTCAATCCCGCATCACGACGATTGTTTCGCTGGGTTTGGAAGTGGACCAAGTACTATGCGCCCTACCGAGAGCATGTCATGTTTTACATGGGCGCGGCATGGCCGACTGTGCGCAAACTAGCGGCTGAATTGGGACAACGGCTGACCGATGTTGGGACCCTCACCGCAGCGGATGATATCTACTATTTGGATAGCGAAGAGATTACAAGGGCGATTGACGCTCGTGCCAAGGGGCAGGCAGTTCCTGAATTTATCCAACGGGTGCAAGAGCAGCGAGACCTACGCCAAGCGCGCATGAAACTGACTCCACAACCCAAAGTCCCGGCGCGCTCGACCATTAAATTTGGGCCTATCAACCTTTCCATGTTCGACCCAACACCCACCGATGCCGTCAATGAAGGACCTATCCTCAAAGGGTATGCCGTCAGTACAGGACGCATCACTGCCCCAGCCAGCGTGATTCATTCTGTAGAAGATTTCAACCAGATGAAGCCTAACACAATTCTGGTCTGCACAACAACCACGCCGGCATGGACACCACTCTTCTCGCAGGCAGTTGGGTTGGTCACGGATGTCGGCGGTGCGCTGGCGCATGGCTCCATCGTTGCACGCGAGTACGGCATTCCGGCGGTGATGGGAACGGGAGTCGCGACGGAGCGCATCCAGTCGGGCATGATGCTCACTGTCGATGGGGATGCCGGAACCGTCACATTGTTGGAAGAGGATCAATAGATAGAGGAACAATGGACAGTATCGCAGGTTGCCTACCTGCGTCACAGATAATCAATCTGTGTTACTGGCTATCGTATCGCAGGTTGCCTACCTGCGCCACAGATAATCTATCTGTGTTACTGGTTTCTACTTTCCTATCCAAGAAAAAAACGAGGCGACTATGATTACAGTACAAAACTTAACCTACACCTATCCAGGGGCAGACGCTGAAATTTTACATGGACTGAATTTTAAGATTGCCGAACAGGAGATTTTTGGCTTTTTGGGGCCATCAGGCGCAGGTAAATCCACCACCCAGAAGATTCTGATCAACCTGTTGAAGGGATATAACGGCTCGGCAAGCGTGATGGGGCGTGAGGTCAGCGCATGGGGACAGGACTACTTTGAACATGTGGGGGTTTCCTTTGAGCTGCCCAACCACTACCTCAAGTTAACGGCACTGGAGAATCTGAGCTATTTCCGCTCACTCTATAGCAGCGAAACGTTGGACCCAATGGAGGTGCTGACGTGGGTTGGGTTGGATGAAGATGCGGACAAGAAGGTGGCTGATTTCAGCAAGGGCATGAAAATCCGTCTAAACGTGGCGCGTAGTCTCATCCACAAACCCAAGGTACTCTTCCTGGATGAACCGACCAGTGGGCTTGACCCCGTGAATGCACGAAAGGTCAAGGATTTGATTTTGTCACTGCGAGACAAAGGGACAACAGTCTTTGTGACAACGCATGATATGGTGGTGGCTGATGAGCTTTGTGACCGCGTGGCCTTTATCACATCAGGCAATATCAGTGCCATTGATTCACCCTATAACCTCAAACAGAAGTATGGCAAACGAGCGGTGCGTGTCCAGTATCTCAACGGCACAGCAGCCATACAGAACCAAGAATTTTCGTTGGATGGCTTGGGGGCGAACAGCGATTTTATCAACTTGCTACAATCCGCTAGTCATATTGAAACCATCCATACGCTGGAATCGACGTTGGAGAAGATTTTTATCGAGGTGACAGGAGAGGAGTTGACGGCATGAAGCGACTGCTATCAACCATGAAAGTTGATCTCACAGTGCAGGTGCGCAACAATCTCTATACCATCGGTATTGTGGTGGGTGTGCTCATTGCTGTGGTGCTCTGGCAGATTTCGCCACCCGACCAGCTACACTGGATTATCCCCGTCTTTATGATGTTGGCGGTTGGCGGTACAACATTGCTCTATGTAGCGGGGATGATTCTCTTTGAGAAGGATGAAGGCACGATCAACGCCGTGATTGTCTCACCTTTGCGCATCTCAGAGTATCTTTGGTCCAAAATCATCACATTGGGTGCGCTGGCAACAGTGGAATCCATTGTGATGATCGGTGGCGCAATGCTGCTCATCCTGTGGTTTGGCGATGCCGCACGTATGATGATGCCCAATGTGCCCATTCTGCTGGCTGGCATTGTTACCATCGGTGTCATCTATACGCTCATCGGCATTGTCTTGATTGTGCGCTATGACAAGATCACCGACTTTCTCATGCCAATGGCCGCCTATGCCGTGATCTTGCAAATCCCTTTCTTGCATTTTATGGGCATGATCGAGCACCCACTCTTTCTCGCCATCCCCACCAGCGCACCGACCCTGCTCATGCAAGGGGCCTACATCGACCTGATGGCGTGGGAATGGCTCTATGCCATTGGCTACACGGCTTTGATTATTGCGGGGTTAACGGTTTGGGCGCATCGAGCGTTTCAAACACATATTGTGATGAAGGTTGGGTAATAGTAACACAGGCATCCTGCCTGTAGAATGCCTGTGTTATTGAAAGGATAGACTTATGCAAAATGTACTACAAGATGCCAGCCCCTATCCCGCTATCCCGCGTCAACGGCCAAAACCGCTTGGTTCGCTCATGGGACAGCTTGCCAAAAACGACCTCAAGTTGATTTGGCGAGACCGTTTCCTTGTCTTTATGGTCTCCTTTATCGTCTATATCGCCATTGCCTTGCGTTACATTCTCCCTTGGCTCAACAGCTATTTGGCCGAGGCAGGGCTGTTACCAAACGCAACCATCCCACAAAGCTTGATAGATTTTTACCCGCTGATCATTGCCTATTTCGCTATTTTTGATGGGGCATTGATTTCAGGCACTGTCTTTGGGTTTGCCCTGCTTGACGAAAAGGATGACGATACCATCAAAGCCATGCTGGTGACACCTGTCCCCTTTCATCAGTACATGATCTACCGCGTCATTGTCCCTATCATTATGGCCTTTGTCGTTGTTCTGCTCATGCTGCTGGTGATTGGGCAGTCTCTGATTCCGCTATGGCAATTAGTGCTGATTTCAGCAGGGGCATCTTTAACCGCCCCCATTATCTCGCTCTTCTACGGCATCTTTGCAGCCAACAAGGTGCAAGGCTTTGCGATGGCGAAATTTGTCGGTGTTGCTGGCTGGGCGATTCCAATTGGCTGGTTTATCGCTGGCCCATTGCAGTGGCTCTTTGGCCTCTTTCCGCCATTTTTGATCAGCAAAGCCTACTGGATGATTCTAGCAGGGGATAGCCTGTGGTGGGTGGTATTGACCGTTGGCGTTGTGTTGCAGATAGGCATGATTGGCGTGTTTATACGTTGGTTTCATCAAGTCGCCTATCGCTAAAGAGGTAATAAAAAAGGGGTAAGATTCTGAGAATCTTGCCCCTTTTTTATTGGATAGAAAAAGTATCGCAGGCTGGCTATCTATGACACAGGTTGGCTACCTGCCATACTGTCCTTTGTCTACCCGCTTTACGCTACCGAATCCCGCATCATAAATTCCCAATGAATGGGGTCGCCATGCCCTGGCAACTCACACCCAAAGCTTTCCAATGCTTCGACCGCCACATAGCGTCGATGCGCCGATAGATTCACAACATGCGAAATCATGCCGCCATAGAGAAAGGTCTCTGGCGGGTCGCAGATCATGTCAAGAAAGCGGCTACGCCGCAGCAGGGAAGGCGAAGCTCAACTGTACAGATGAGGGTTGAGGGTTGATGGAGACAGAAGGCGGAGAGCTAGTATCAGG